>JABAYZ010000167.1:0-17852 GCA_018608735.1 Flavobacteriaceae bacterium
TTCGTGTTCTTCAACTTTGGTTTTACTTCTCATATTTTGTGTTGGAAAGTATCCATCCAACCAAATATATTCTAATTTAATTTTTGCCATAATTTTTTTAATGTTTAAAATAGTGACAACAAATATAAAAATAATGATAATTAGTCTGTTTTTTAAGGGTATATTTTATTAACACATAGATGTTTTTATTGAATCCCCTATTTTTTTAGGGGTTTCATTATATTTTTCATATTTTAATCCTAAGTAAATTCTATATTTGTTAATAAATATTTTATCGAAATGGGGTTTTTACCGCGATTATTTTATTTTTGTACTAACAATTTCATTTAAAACTAGTTACTTATGTCAACACTTAGATTTCATGCCCTTAAACAGTCCTTAGACCGCTCTCCAACTCCAGTGTCTAAAGAATCCAAACAATCTGAAATTTTTGGTTCCAATGTTTTTGGATTTAAAACCATGCGCCAATTTTTGACCAAAGACGCTTTTAAAAGTCTCATGCGCGCCATTGATAAAGGCGATAAAATTAACCGCTCTATTGCCGATCAAATTGCCTCTTCTATGAAAGATTGGGCCATGTCCAAAGGCGTAACCCATTATACACACTGGTTTCAGCCTCTAACAGGAGCAACCGCCGAAAAACACGATGCCTTTTTTGAAACGATAAGCAATGGCGAAGCTCTCGAACGTTTTGAAGGCAATCAATTAGTACAGCAAGAACCTGATGCTTCTTCGTTTCCAAATGGAGGAATTAGAAATACATTTGAAGCCCGCGGCTATACCGCCTGGGACCCGACTTCTCCTGCTTTTATTTTTGGAACAACACTATGTATTCCTACTGTTTTTGTAGCCTATACTGGTGAAGCCTTAGATTATAAAACACCATTATTAAGAGCGCTAAATGCAGTTGATCATGCCGCTACAGATGTTGCTCGTTATTTTGATAAAACAGTCAAAAAAGTGACGGCTTCTCTTGGATGGGAACAAGAATATTTTTTAATTGATAAAGCCCTAGTAGCATCACGTCCTGATATAGAAATGACGGGGCGTACGCTTTTAGGTCATAGTTCCGCCAAAGATCAACAACTGGATGACCATTATTTTGGTACCATTCCTGCGCGAGCCTTAAACTTTATGCGGGACCTTGAAACAGAATCAATGCGTCTAGGAATCCCCGTAAAAACACGTCATAATGAAGTTGCGCCCAATCAGTTTGAGTTAGCACCAATTTATGAAGAAGCCAATTTGGCCGTGGACCACAATTCACTAGTCATGGATGTGATGCAAAAAGTAGCCGACCGTCATCATTTTAAAGTGTTATTTCATGAAAAACCATTTGCTGGTGTGAATGGTTCTGGTAAGCATAATAATTGGAGCCTAAGTACAGATACAGGTGTGAATCTACTAGCCCCTGGCAAAACACCAATGAGCAATTTGCAATTCCTTACATTTTTCATCAATACCATTAAGGCAGTCCACGATAATGAGGAATTATTGAGAGCCTCTATTGCTTCAGCAACCAACGACCACCGCCTTGGTGCTAATGAAGCCCCACCAGCAATTATGTCTGTATTTATTGGCGCACAACTTTCAAAAGTACTCCACGAATTGGAAGGCGTAACAAAAGGAAAATTATCGCCACAAGAAAAAACAGACTTAAAACTTAATGTCGTCGGCAAAATTCCTGAAATTTTATTAGATAATACCGATCGTAATCGAACATCTTCTTTTGCTTTTACAGGAAATAAATTTGAATTTCGTGCTGTTGGCTCTACAGCCAATTGTGCTAATCCCATGACTGTTTTAAATTCAATTGTTGCCCGACAATTAATTGATTTTAAGACCGCAACGGATGAATTGATTAATGCAAAAGGCTTGAAAAAAGATGAAGCGGTATTTAATGTATTAAGAGAATATATTAAAACGTCTAGAAATATTTTATTTGAAGGTAATGGGTATGGCGATGACTGGCAAACTGAAGCCAAAAAAAGAGGATTGAGTAATAATAAAAATACTCCTGAAGCACTTAAAATTAAAATTGCTCCAAAAACCATTGCGCTGTATGAAAGTTTAAACGTCATGAATAAAGTAGAAATTGAAGCGCGTTATGATATCGAAATTGAAGAGTATGTACACATTCTTCAAATTGAAGGTCGAACTTTAGGAGATATTGCTCGTAATCATGTAATTCCTACTGCAGTCAAATATCAAAATATTTTGATAGATAATGTCAAAGGCTTAAAAGAAATTTACGGAAAAGACTTTGAGAAATATGCGAGCGAACAGTTGATTTTGATTGCCGATATATCCCAACGTATTAAAGCGATTAACTCTGGAGTAACCACCATGACCAATGCCCGAAAAAAAGCAAATATAGTCACAGATACCACCAAAAAAGCTACAGTATATTGCAAAGAGGTAAAACCACTTTTTGATGATATTCGTTACCATTGTGATAAACTAGAACTACTGATCGATGATGAATTATGGCCGTTAGCAAAATATCGCGAATTGTTATTTACGAAGTAAGTAGGGTAGCGTATTTATAGTATTAAGCACTAAGATTCAAGACTGAAAATAAGTCCCTCTACCTATCGGTAGTCAGGCTAGCTTCAGGGGCTTGCATCTTGGTTATTGGCTCCTAACTCTTTATCAATCTATTTTCTATTCTCTTTAGCCTTTTTCTTAAATACTTTCTTACTTTTGCACAACAAATGTATTTTATGGGGAACGAGATAAGTAAACGCTACGCCCAACGGGGAGTTTCGGCATCTAAAGACGATGTGCATAACGCGATAAAAAATATAGACAAAGGGTTGTTTCCAAAAGCCTTTTGTAAAATTGTACCCGATCATTTAACAAATGACGCCGATTATTGCCTTATTATGCATGCTGATGGTGCAGGAACAAAAAGCGCATTAGCCTATATGTATTGGAAAGAAACCGGCGATATTTCGGTTTGGAAAGGAATTGCCCAGGATGCACTTATCATGAATATTGATGATTTGTTATGTGTAGGTGCTACAGATCATATTATGCTTTCGTCAACAATAGGGAGAAATAAAAATGTTATTCCAGGAGAAGTAATTTCAGCCATTATCAATGGTACGGAAGCGCTTATAGAAGACCTCAAAGGCTTTGGTGTTACTATTCACTCTACCGGTGGAGAAACTGCCGATGTAGGCGATTTAGTAAGAACCATTATCGTGGATTCTACCGTGACTGCTCGAATGCCAAGACATAAAGTTATTGATAATGCCAATATACAGCCCGGCGATGTGATTGTAGGATTGGCTTCTTTTGGTCAAGCAAGCTATGAAACAACCTATAATGGCGGCATGGGAAGTAATGGACTAACGTCGGCAAGACACGATGTGTTTGAAAGCTATTTAGCAGATAAATACCCCGAAAGTTTTGATGCTGCAGTTCCTAAAGACTTGGTGTACTCAGGACAAATGAAATTAACTGACGCCGTTGAGAATTCTCCAATAGATGCTGGAAAATTAGTGCTGTCTCCAACAAGAACCTATGCGCCAATTATCAAAACGATTTTAGAGGCTTATGACGCCAATTCAATTCATGGCATGGTACATTGTAGTGGAGGCGCACAAACTAAAATACTTCATTTTGTCGAAAATTTACATATTATAAAAGACCATATGTTTGCAGTGCCACCGCTGTTTAAATTGATACAACAACAGTCCAATACCGATTGGAAAGAAATGTATCAAGTGTTTAATTGTGGTCACCGTATGGAACTCTATGTACAACCCGATATTGCAGAAGCTATTATAGCCATTTCAAAATCATTTAATGTAGACGCTCAAATTGTAGGTCGAGTAGAAGCAGCAGACACCAAAAAACTAACAATTAAAAGTGAGTTTGGAACCTTTGAATATTAGGAGGCTTCAATACATGACTCTGAAACCATAAAAAACAGTACTTTTACAACATAATTCTCCAAAGTAAATGTTAGAAAAAATACAAATAGTTAAGCAACGTTTTGATGAAGTCAATGATTTGATCATTCAACCTGATATTATTTCAGATCAGAAACGCTATGTTCAACTTAATAAAGAATATAAAGATTTAAAAACCATGGTCGATCTCGGTCTTGTTTATGAATCGTTAATGTCTAATATTGAGGAAGCTCAAGAGATTATATCTGATGGAAGTGATGCAGAAATGGTAGAAATGGCCAAAATGCAAATGGAAGAAGCCAAAGCGCAAATACCTGCACTTGAAGAAGAGATGAAATTCCTTTTAATCCCAAAAGACCCCGATGATGCCAAAAATGTTGTCATCGAAATCCGTGCAGGAGCTGGAGGCGATGAAGCCAGTATTTTTGCTGGAGATCTTCACCGAATGTACACCAAATATTGTGAGTCAAAAGGTTGGAAAGTGGATATTGTAGATTTCAATCACGGGACTTCAGGAGGATTCAAAGAAGTTATTTTTGAAGTGAGTGGAGAAGATGTTTATGGAACAATGAAGTTTGAAGCTGGTGTACACCGTGTACAACGAGTACCTCAAACAGAAACCCAAGGTCGTGTGCATACCAGTGCAGCATCAGTTATTGTTTTGCCTGAAGCCGAAGAATTTGATGTACAACTCGATATGACTGAAGTTAGAATTGAACGTACAACTTCAACGGGTCCTGGTGGACAATCGGTAAATACAACCTATTCAGCCATTAAACTACACCACGAACCAACGGGAATGATTGTAAGCTGTCAAGATCAAAAATCATCTCATAAAAATTTAGAAAAAGCACTTAAAGTATTACGTTCTCGTTTATACGAAATGGAATTGGCTAAAAAACAAGCTGCGGATTCTGAAAAACGAATGAGTATGGTATCTTCTGGGGATAGAAGTGCAAAAATTAGAACCTATAACTATCCACAAGGACGGGTTACAGAACATCGTATTGGATTGACATTATATGATTTGTCAAATATTATAAATGGCGACATTCAGAAAATAATTAGTGAACTCATGATGGCCGAAAATACCGAAAAACTTAAAGCAGATACGGGCACAATCTAATTTATATGACTACTCAAGCACTAGTTTCTGAAATCAAAAAAAAACAATCCTTTCTTTGTATTGGACTTGATGTCGATTTGACAAAAATCCCTTCACACTTACTAGAATTAGAGGATCCGATTTTTGAATTTAATAAAGCCATCATAGAAGCAACACATCACTTGTGTGTGGCTTATAAACCTAATATTGCGTTTTATGAAGCCTATGGTCTCAAAGGCTGGACGTCATTACAAAAAACAATCACATACCTAAATACAAATCATCCAGAAATATTTACGATTGCTGATGCTAAACGTGGCGATATTGGAAATACGAGTACCATGTATGCCAAAGCTTTCTTTGAAGATTTAGCCTTTGATAGTATTACTGTTGCCCCTTATATGGGTAAAGATTCTATTGAACCCTTTTTGGAGTTTAAAGACAAGCATACCATTATGTTGGCTCTAACATCCAACGCCGGAGCTTTTGATTTTCAAACGCTGACAACAAGCAAAAAGCCATTGTATCAAACTGTTCTTGAAACTTCGAAAGGCTGGAAAAATTCACAAAATTTAATGTATGTTGTTGGCGCCACCAAAGCGACGTATTTTTCCGAAATACGAAACATTGTTCCAGATAGTTTTTTATTGGTCCCTGGTGTTGGTGCACAAGGTGGCAGTTTGGCTGAGGTTTGTAAATACGGAATGAATGCTCAAATTGGATTGCTGGTAAACTCGTCTAGAGGAGTTATTTATGCTTCTAAGGGTTTAGATTTTGCAACTCAAGCGGCTCAAAAAGCCCAAACACTTCAGTTAGAAATGGCAGACTTGATGTCTGATATTTTATAACGTTCACTTTTATATTGTTAGCATCCAATTGTTCTGAAGCTTTTTAAATTTCCGGAGTTCTCTTGTAAGAATTGATATAAATTCACGCCCATCACTGTCGCATTTTTCTAAACGCTTGAAGTTGATAAACAAACGCCGAGTAAGCCATTTTAAAGTCTCGGCATGTTTATGCTTTTGCTCAGAAAAGGGTTCTTGTTGTGCTTTTATAATTTCAGGCGCTAAAGAATCGGACTGGCGAATGATGTCGCCCGAAAAATAGAGGTTATAATCTTCACGTCCGTTTGGATTCAACACAGCTAGATCGGCTTTCAAATAGTTTGAAACTAGCTTGGAAAGCGACCCGATTTCAACTGCTTTTTTGTAAAAGTCAGCATGTAATTCTGATGAACTTTGAAACGTCATAATTAGAATAATAATTATCTCAAAATTAGAGTAAAAAAGAAGAGTTTATATTTAATATTTAAAGTAATATGCATTTATTTATTTAATTTTTAATATTTTTATCATAAATACTTTAATTATGAAGTTAGATGCTTTACATTCCAAAATCCTAGAACAACTGCAACGCAATGCTAGGGTCTCAAATACGGCCATCGCCAACCAAGTTGGAATAACATCTCCTGCGGTTACAGAGCGTATCAAAAAGCTTGAAGATGCCGGGATCATTGAAGGCTATTATGCTAAAGTCTCACATTTTGAGTTGGGCTATGATTTCAGAGCCTTGATTACTGTTCGGGCGTTTATGGGGCGACTGCAACCGTTTTTACACAAAGTGAAAACTTTGGACGAAGTCATCAACTGTTACCGCATTACTGGAAACGAAAACATTGTAATGGAAGTGGTGCTCCAAAATCAGCGCCACCTCGAAAAATTGATTGACCAACTGATCACTTATGGCGAAACAAAAACTCAAATTATTCTCTCAAATGTGGTGTCAAACGCACCCATATTAAAAAAGTAATTGTATTTTTATAGGTATGAAAACACGACTCATTTTTTGTATAGCTTTTGTAGTAACCGTTTTAATGGGGTGTAATTCTCAAAAAAAAACAGTTAAATTCCAATCTGAATTTCAAAAACAACAAAACAATTTTTTTAAAGATGCCTCCAAATCGCCTTTGAAACCTAAGGATTTGAAAGCCTTTGAAAGCCTTGATTTTTTCCCTGTGGATTCATTATTTATCGTGACAGCACAATTATCTCGCACCCCAAATACTGAGTTTTTTGATATGAAAACGACCACTGAGCGGGTGACTAAAGAACGTGTTTTTGGGGTGTTGTCGTTCACTATAAATAACGAAACCTATAATCTTAATGTGTATCAAGGCGCGCCAGATCCAGATGGAGAGACCGAATCCGACTATTTGTTTCTGCCTTTTTTGGACGATACAAACGGATCGGAAACCTATGGGGGCGGACGTTATATAGATTTAAATATTCCTGTGGGCAATCAACTGACGATTGATTTTAATACAGCATACAATCCTTATTGTGCGTATAATGAAAAATATTCCTGCCCGATTGTGCCAAGAGAGAATTATCTTCCTTTAAAAATTAATGCAGGTGTGAAACGATTCAAAGATCATTAAAAACTTTTGGAGATAAAAAGCCCTAAAAATACGGCTGCAAGTCCAAGTGCAATAGAACCCAAGGTATAGATGAAAAAGCTTGTGAAATCCCCTTCTTTTAGAAATACTTGATTTTCATAAGCAAAGGCTGAAAAGGTAGTGAAGCCACCACAAAATCCAGTAATCAAAAGCAAGGTTTGGTTCTCAGAAAGACTGCTATTTTTTAGTACAAACCCCATCAAAAGCCCGATTAACAAACTGCCAATTACGTTTACAGAAAAGGTTCCCCATGGAAACCCAAAAGATGTTGTTTTTAAAATTTTCCCAACTAAATAGCGTAGTGCGCTTCCAACACCTCCCCCTATAAAGACAAATAAAACCTGTTTCATATATTGTTTTCCGCTAAATTAAAAATAGATTTATTAGTAACGCCATAAATTGCTTTTTATTAGTCAATTAAAATATGCTATATTCGTAGACATTTCAATTCACATTTTCACAAACTAATAATCTTAAAACTTAAACTCATGAAATTATTTTCAAAAATCGCATTGGGCTCCTTTATTTTAGCTCAATTTTTTTGGTCATGCAAGACTGAAAATAACTCAGTAGCTTCATTGGATTCCAACTTTATCACAGTAAGTGCTGAAGAAAATTTCCCTTTCATGGTCGAGCAATTTGCGGACCTGAAAGTTTTACGGTATCAAATTCCAGGTTGGGAAAATCTAACATTAAAAGAACAAAAACTTGTTTACTATTTAACTCAGGCCGGTTTGTCTGGACGTGATATTATGTGGGATCAAAATTACCGCTATAATTTAACCATCCGTGCTGCGCTCGAAAATGTATATACCAATTTTAAAGGCGATAAAAGCACAGCAGATTGGATTGCTTTTGAAGTCTATCTCAAACGTGTTTGGTTTAGTAATGGAATTCATCACCATTATAGTAATGCGAAAATGGTTCCTGATTTTACTTCAGAGTATTTGTCCGCTATTTTAACTGCCACAAACACCACTTTAGAAGGTGAAGCTTTTGACGTGATTTTTAATGCTAAAGATGCTAAAAAAGTAAACCAAGCTAAAGATGTTGACAACGTTGCAGCATCAGCAGTAAATTTTTATGGGCCTGGAGTAACCAATGCAGATGTAGAATCGTTTTATTCGAAAATCAGTTCTCCAGATCCTAAAAAGCCGTTATCGTATGGTTTAAATTCTCAACTTGTAAAAATCAATGGAGAATTACAAGAACGTGTGTATAAATCTGGCGGACTTTATGGCGAAGCGATTGATGAAATTGTCAAGTGGCTAGAGTTAGCCCAAGGCGTTGCAGAAAATCAAGCCCAAGGCGATGCTTTAGGGTTACTAATAAAATATTACATTACAGGTGACTTACAAACATGGGACGATTATAATGTAGCATGGACTGCAGCAACCGAGGGAAATATTGACTATATCAATAGTTTTATAGAAGTTTATAATGATCCACTAGGCTACAGAGGTTCCTATGAAACGATTGTTCAAATCAAAGATTTTGACATGTCGGCAAAAATGGAAGTATTATCTAAAAATGCACAATGGTTCGAGGATAATTCGCCACTGTTTCCAGAACATAAAAAAGAAAATGTTGTAGGGGTTAGTTACAAAACCGTCAATGTTGCTGGAGAAGCTGGAGATGCGTCGCCAACCACACCAATTGGGGTTAACCTTCCAAATGCAAACTGGATTCGTGCTGCTGTGGGTAGTAAGTCTGTATCTTTAGGAAACATTATAAATGCATACAATAATTCTGGTAGCTCAGGACGACTCAAAGAATTTGTACATGATGAAGAAGAATATGAACTTGAGAAAAAATATGGTCAATTAGGCGATAAATTACATACTGCACTTCACGAGGTTGTGGGGCATGCTTCTGGACAATTAAATCCAGGTGTTGGTGAAACCAAAGAAACTTTAAAAAATTATGCGTCGACCCTAGAAGAAGGGCGTGCAGATTTAGTTGGTCTTTATTATTTATACAACCCAAAATTACAAGAATTAGGATTGGTAGACGATTGGAAAGCTGTAGGAACTGCTGCATTTGATGGGTACATTCGAAATGGTTTACTGACGCAATTGATCCGATTGAATTTAGGGGATGACGTAGAAGAAGCGCACATGCGAAACCGTCAGTGGGTGAGTGCTTGGGCTTATGAAAAAGGGCTTAAAGACAATGTCATTGAGAAAGTAACTCGTGATGGGAAAACGTATTTCAATATCAATGACTATGAAAAGTTACATGACTTATTTGGTCAGCTGCTTCGTGAAACACAGCGCATCAAGTCTGAAGGTGATTTTGCAGCAGTCCAAGCTTTGGTAGAAGATTATGGTGTGAAAGTTGACCAAGTTATTCATGCAGAGGTTTTAGAGCGTAACAAACAATTTACATCTGCAGCCTATGGTGGATTTGTGAACCCCGTATTGGTGCCACAAACTGATTCTGATGGTGCTATCACTTCTATTGAGGTGAAGTATGTAAAGAGTTTTGTAGAACAGATGTTGTATTACTCTGACACGTATGGCTTTTTGCCAGAAGTAAACTAAAGCGATTTAATCCTGTACTATTTTAAAAGTCACTTATTGTAAACGTTAAGTGGCTTTTTTTAGTACCCTAAAAGAAATTTTATGGCTGCAATACCTGCTATAAAACCAACAAAAACCAACAATACCCATAAACTTCCTTTGTAATATTTTTGATGGAGATTAAAATCCTTGCGGTATGCATAGATGATAACGCCAATAAAAACAATGGCAAATATAATTCCGAAAGTTAGTTGTCCTCGACTGAACATAATTATGTATTTTTAGGCTTATAATTCGAATCAAATTTATAAAAAATTATAAGAACCACATCATGTTTACCCCTTCTTCTTTGTTGGGGTTATATGTATAAAAATCACTAGTATGAAATCTAAAATTAATGCAGTTCAAAAATTTCATGAAGCCTTTAAAATTGGCTACAGAACAACTCAAAAAGCTGATTTAGGGAGTTCTAAAAACACCCTTCGTTTTGATTTAATGAAAGAAGAAAATGAAGAGTATTTAGAAGCTGCGAATAACAATGATATGGTAGAAGTCGCAGATGCCCTAGGCGATATGCTCTATATCCTGTGTGGAACGATTATTGAGCATGGAATGCAAGACAAAATAGAAGCTGTTTTTGAAGAAATACAACGCAGTAACATGAGCAAGTTAGGCGACGATGGTCAGCCTATTTACCGAGAAGACGGCAAAGTATTGAAAGGGCCACATTATTTTAAGCCGAATATTAAACAGATTTTGGAGTCCTAAAATCTATACGTCTACGGTCCAACCAAAAATATCTTTAGCTTTATTCGTTTGAATATCCACGATGCGTTGTTTTAATTGTGATGCTACAGGGTTTTCAAGTTCTGGCAAGTCATAATCGGTGTCTTTAAATCCAAAGGTTGCAATCGGAGAAATAACAGCAGCAGTACCCGCACCAAACATTTCTTTTAGGCTTCCGTTTTTGGACGCTTCGACAATTTCAGTAACTGTAAATTTTCGAACTTCAACTTTGATACCTTCGTCTTTGGCAATATCTAAAATGCTTTTTCTAGTGATCCCATCTAAAATTCGATCACTTGTTGGGCCAGTAATAAGCGTATCATTTATACGAACAAAAATATTCATAGCGCCTGCTTCTTCGATATATTCGTGCGTATTGTCATCTGTCCAAATTACTTGGTCATAGCCTTTATCAATGGCGAGCTGTGTAGGGTAAAACTGCCCAGCATAGTTCCCACCAGCTTTGGCAAATCCAACACCACCATTTGCCGAACGGGAGTAGTTTTGTTCAATCAATACCTTTACTTTTCCTGCGAAATAAGCCCCTGAAGGTGCAGTGCAAATTATAAATTTATAAGCATTAGCGGGTGAGGCATGAAACCCTTCACCTGTTGCAAACATAATGGGTCTGATATAAAGTGAACTTCCATCTTGTGTTGGAATCCATTGCTCATCGACTTTTAGTAATGCTTTCAAGCCCTCCATGAATACTGCTTCAGGTAATTCAGGAATTGACAGTCGTTTGGCAGAAATATTAAAACGTTTAAAATTCTCGTCCGGACGAAACAACCATGTTTTTTTATCAGAATCTTTGTAGGCTTTCATGCCTTCAAAAATAGATTGTCCATAATGAAAAATCTTTGCTGATGGCATTAATGAAATGGGTTCAAAAGGCACAATTTCAGGACTACCCCAAGCGCCGTTTTTATAATCACAGACTAACATATGGTCAGAAAAAACAGTTCCAAATCCAAGATTCTTAAAATCTATACTATCAATTTTTGATTCTGTTGTTCGGGTTACTTTTAATGTGCTCATTTGTTTGCTTTAACTTTAGGTTCTTACAAATTTACAGAAATAAATGTTTCGACAATATGAATCTTCAAAAACTTCTTATATTTATGCGTAATTCAAAATAAATCCATGAAAAACACTTTTTATATATTTTTATTATACATATCTGTATTTTCCTGTAAACAAAAAGTACATGAAGGGCAACCACCAATACAGGTAAAATCAATAGTCTACGATGCGTATGGTGCCGCTATGGATACCCAATCGGTTCGTCCCATGAGCGACTTAGTAACGTCATTGTCTACAATGCGTCAAACGGACACAGTATTTGCGAAAGTAGAAGGAAAGATCAAAGAGGTGTGTTCTAGTAAAGGGTGTTGGATGACACTTGATACAGGATCTGATAAAGAGCTGATGGTACGTTTTAAAGACTATGGTTTTTTTATGCCTTTAGATGCTAAAGGAAAGGTTATTATTAATGGGAAGGCCTATGTTTCTGAAACATCTATTGAAGAATTAAGGCACTATGCAAAAGATGCAGCTGCTTCACAATTAGAAATTGAAGCGATTATCAGTCCAGAAATAACCTACAGTTTTGAAGCTGATGCTGTACTTTTAGAAAACTAATTAGTTATGAAGCGCAGCATTATCACCACTTCAGACGGCTCAAAAACGATTCAGATTGAAGACTGGGACGAGCAGTACCACTCCATACATGGCGCCATTCAAGAGGCTCAACATGTATTTATTAAAACCGGACTCCATCATTTTTTAAATTTATATCAACCCGATAAACTCTCTATTCTTGAAATTGGATTTGGAACGGGGCTCAATGCATTTATTACAGCCTTGGAGGCACAAGCGCATAATGTTCAAATTCTCTACGAAGGGGTAGAGGCATATCCGGTTTTAGCGGAGGAGATTTTACAATTAAACTACGGCTCCTTAATCGATGCAGATCAGCAGTTAGTTTTTGATACACTTCATCAAATACCTTGGGCGGAATTGCATCCAATTAACACTTGTTTTTCATTAAAAAAACGACGACAATTTTTTACTGATTTAGAGGATGAAAATACATTTAACCTCATTTATTTTGATGCTTTTGGAGCACGAGTTCAACCAGAGTTGTGGACAGAATCCATTTTTAAAATTATGTTTAATGCCTTAAAAAGCAACGGAGTTTTAGTCACCTATGCAGCCAAGGGCAGTGTACGTCGTGCCATGCAGGCGGTCGGTTTTGTAGTCGAACGCTTAGAAGGCCCACCTGGAAAACGCGAAATGTTGAGAGCTACCAAGCTTTCAAAAGATTGTTAGTGTTTACCTAATAAATAAGACCGGAAGCTTAAAGTATTGTTAAACCTATTCGAATTCAATTTTTTAGATGGGGTTATCACTAATTTTGTAGGGATGGGACAAACACTTTTAATTACTGGAGCGACGGGCTTGGTTGGTAAAGCATTGGTAAAACACTGTTTATCCGAAGGCTATACCATACATTACTTAACCACTCGTAAATCCAAGATAGAATCTAAAAATAACTACAAAGGATTTTATTGGAACCCACAAGAAAATACAATAGACATTGGTTGTTTTGAAGGGGTAGAGGTGATTCTTAATTTAGCAGGATCATCCATTGCTCAGCGTTGGACTAATAGTGCTAAAGCCTTTATTTTATCCAGTCGAACCGATGCCTTAGCTTTGTTACATTCAAGTATTGAAATGCACAAATTTCCTGTCAAACATATCATTTCAGCGAGTGCGATTGGCATTTATCCAGATTCCAAAACACGCTACTACGACGAGAAATTTCAAGGCACAGATGCTAATTTTTTACGATTGGTAGTGAAATCATGGGAAGGCAGTTTACAGCCTTTTCAGTCTCTTGGTGTTAAAACGACAGCACTACGTATTGGAATTGTATTGGACACACATGAAGGAGCATTGCCTAAAATCATGGGTCCTATTAAACACTATTTTGGTGCGGCTTTAGGTACAGGCGACCAATGGCAATCTTGGATTCATATTGATGATCTAGTGCGCTTATTTATGTTTGTGTTAGAATCAAAATTAGAAGGTGTATACAATGCTGTGGCACCAAATCCTGTACAACAAGTGGAGCTTACAAAATTAATTGCAAAAATCCTTCAGCGTCCATTGGTATTGCCTAATGTTCCTGAATTTGCGCTCCGATTTATGTTGGGAGAAATGCGCGCCATTGCCCTAGAAAGTCAACGTGTTTGTGCCGCCAAAATTCAAGAGACAGGTTTTAAATTTAATTACCTCGAACTGGAACCCGCTCTAGAAGATCTGATTGCCTAAATCGGTCGTTTGATAACAAATACTATTTTTGATAAGCTCAAGTCATAAAAATACTTTGTGACATTTTGACATTTTAGTAATAATGGCAGTACTTTTGCCATTGGTTATAAAACAAAAATTAATCACCCAACGCGTTAATACATACGATGAGTAAAAAAGAAACTAAAGTGGAAGCAGAGCTTCCAGAAGAAATTATAGGAAATGAAACGGCTACTGAAGAAACAGTTGAACTCTCGGTAGAGGAACAATTGTCAGCCGATTTAGCACAAGAAAAAGACAAGTTTTTACGTCTATTTGCAGAGTTTGAAAACTACAAACGTCGTACGACCAAAGAACGTATTGAATTATTTTCTACAGCCAGTCAAGATGTGATTAAGGCCTTATTGCCTGTATTGGACGATTTTGACCGTGCTTTATTAGAAATGTCTAAAATTGAACCTACTGAACTTTCAAAAGGGGTGGAGCTGATTAAAAATAAACTATCATCCACACTCGAACAAAAAGGGTTGGAGCTTGTAGAGGTGAATTCTGGAGATGTATTTAATGCAGATGATCATGAGGCCATTACTCAAATTCCAGCTCCTACAGACGATATGAAAGGCAAAATCATTGATGTGATTGAAAAAGGTTACAAGCTAGGGGATAAAGTGATTCGTTTTCCAAAAGTAGTTATTGGGAACTAATTTAATTAAGATATAAAACTACAATACCGAAATGGCAAAACGCGACTATTACGACATACTAGGCATTAATAAAGGTGCCTCTGCTGCAGAGATAAAAAAAGCTTACAGAAAAATGGCAGTGAAGTATCATCCAGATAAGAATCCCGATGATAAAACGGCTGAAGATAAATTTAAAGAAGCTGCAGAAGCTTATGAAATATTGAGCGATCCTGACAAAAAAGCCCGTTTTGATCAATACGGTCATCAAGCCTTTGAAGGCGGTGGTTTTGGCGGCGGTGGCGGCATGAATATGGATGACATTTTTAGTCAATTCGGCGATATTTTCGGCGGTGGCGGCGGAGGCTTCGGAGGTTTTGGTGGTGGACAGCGACAACGGGTAATGAAAGGGAGTAATCTTCGTATTCGTGTCAAACTCACCCTTGAAGAAATTGCAAATGGTGTTGAAAAGAAAGTCAAAGTCAAACGAAAAACCCAAGCCAAAGGGGTGACTTACAAAACCTGTTCTACCTGTAATGGTCAAGGCCAAGTGACTCGAGTTACAAATACAATACTAGGACGAATGCAAACCGCAGCGCCATGTAATGCTTGTGGAGGTACAGGTCAAAGTATCGATAATCGCCCTTCTAACTCCGATTCGCAAGGCTTTGTTGTGGAAGAGGAAACGGTGTCTATCAAAATTCCAGCGGGAGTTGTAGATGGCATGCAGTTAAAAGTCACAGGTAAAGGAAATGCTGCCCCTGGAAATGGTATTTCTGGGGATTTATTAGTCGCCATTACGGAAGAAATTCATCCAACTCTACAACGTGAGGGTGATAATTTACATTATGATTTATATGTGAGTGTACCCGATGCGATTTTAGGATCGTCTATAGAAATTGATACGGTTACTGGAAAAGTGCGTTTGAAAATTGAAGCTGGAGTGCAGTCTGGAAAAATATTACGCCTTAGAGGAAAAGGAATTCCAAACGTAAATGGCTATAGTCGTGGAGATTTGTTAGTACATATTAATGTATGGACTCCAAAAACATTGAGTAAAGAACAAAAATCATTTTTTGAAAAAATGAAATCTGATGAGCATTTTTCACCAAAACCAGAAAGCTCTGATAAATCCTTTTTTGAAAAAGTGAAGGACATGTTTTCTTAGCAGAATATATTATTGAAACTCATGAGTGAAAAATTAAACCATCACTATCCTGAAAAAGAGGAACGGTTAAATGTAATCACTCATGCGTTTGGATTTTTATTAAGTGGGGTTGGAATGTGTTTTCTTATCCTCAAATCTTTGAATTATGAGGGCTTTTGGGAGTCAGCTAGTTTAATTATTTATGGATTAAGTCTACTTGTTTTATATGCGGCATCCACATGTTATCATGCAGCAAAAGATCCTCAATTAAGACGAAAATTAAATATTTTTGATCATGCTGCTATCTATGTTTTAATTGCAGGAACCTATTCGCCCTTCACTATTGTATTAATGGATGGCGCATTAGGATGGACTGTTTTTGGGTTGACGTGGACCTTTGCACTGATCGGCATTATCCTGAAGTTTTTTTATACAGGTCGTTTTGATAAGCTCTCTACAATATTGTATCTCTTAATGGGTTGGCAAGTGGTGTTTGTGATTAAAACACTTACGGAACTTTTGTCAACCGAAGGCGTGCAACTTCTATTTATAGGCGGGATGTTTTATACAATTGGTGCATTGCTGTATTCTATAAATAGAATTCCCTATAACCATGCTATTTTTCACATCTGTGTTGTACTAGGGAGTATCTGTCACTTTTTCAGTGTTTTTAGTTTTTTGTAATAACTCAATCTATAATTTCGTAGTCAATACTTAGTTTTCGTAAAGCCCTCAATGCAGAGCCCGAGTTTTTATCCTCTACTTCGATATCTACAGGATCTCCTTCCAAAAGAATTTCTGTTAACTCATAGGATAAGGATGAATTCATATTTGATGAAATCTCGGCAATACATTTGGTGATTGCTCTTTTATCTGGTCGTTGTGCATCACAAGACAATAAGTTTAATTTCAT
Source organism: Flavobacteriaceae bacterium (assembly GCA_018608735.1). Taxonomy (GTDB): domain Bacteria; phylum Bacteroidota; class Bacteroidia; order Flavobacteriales; family Flavobacteriaceae; genus Hel1-33-131. The sequence continues at coordinate 16,844 of JABAYZ010000167.1, forward strand.
GGGTTTGATTTATGAATGCAATATACTAGGTTTTATCGAGATTTTTATGACTCAAGGCTAAAGTCGAATTATTTTTCTTACCAGTGAAGTGTCATATGAAGTAAACCTTAAAAAGTACATCCCAGAATTTTTGAGTTCTAGAAAGTGTTGTTGTTTCCATAACACACGTTCACTAGATAGCATCTGCCCTTTGACATCAAATACCTCAATTAGAAGATTTTGTTGTGGGGTTTTAAATAGAATCCCTATTTTTCCATTCTTTGAAGGGTTAGGATAGATGTCTACGGGGAGTTTATCTCTATTCTCATCGAACTCTGTACTGGATAGCGTAACTTCTCCAAATACGCCATTCCCCCAATGTAGTTGTCCATATTTGACACAGACAAAAACGATATACTTGTAATCATTAATAGCTACTTCAGAGGGCAAATTAAAGGTCATGGCACCAGAAGAATAATTCAGACCACTCTCAGTTCCAATATTAGATACAAGTAACATGTTTGAGGTGTCAATAGGACTTTGATAGTTGTTAGTAGTGCTTAGAAATACATGGACATCAAACACATTACTTTGAGTTAAATAATCAGAACCAAACCTGAGCTTGAGATCATTGTTATCAAACAATTCCAGATATACCGTGCCTTCAAGTGAATAATCTCCATCTACAAGCGAGGCTGTTCTGGTTTCTTTAAGTTGTTGTCCAGAAGCAACTTGGACACAAAGGATAAGTACGACTAATAGAGTTCTCATTAGAAATAATTTTGTCACTTAGTCGAATATAGCTTTGACGCCTTACATTTTTTTTATCTTACAAGTTAAGGTTTTTGGGGCTAGTTGTTTTATTTCTATTTCATTACGCAAAGTTTGAGGGCATCGACTCTTCGAGTTCTAGACTTTTAATCCAGTGACTTAATATTTTTTTCATTCAATGAACAAGTTTTTATTTTTTGGATATTTAACAAAGTAGTTTAAACTAAACTTTTTACTTTCACTTGGGCCAATGGTAAAC
>JABAYZ010000167.1:17862-19098 GCA_018608735.1 Flavobacteriaceae bacterium
GTGTTTACCTCCTGAAATATTTGAGAGTTCAACTTTTATTTCTTCCAGTGTTGAAACTGGAACTTGGTCAAAAAGCAGCATGTTAATCTGTTGCGATTTATTGTTTTTAACATCAATATCCCACCCTCTGGATTCTTCTTTTTTACTTCCAATAAATCGCTTTGTAGTGAATTCTTTTATTTTTTCTCTTTTTATATTGATGTTTTTATCTCTACCGAGCGATATTTGTAGGGTGTCTGTAGCATACCTTACATCTAATAATGTTTTGCCTACATAGGTGCCTTCAAAAAATAAATTGGCCTCGCCTTCCAATAAATTGTACTGTTCCCAGTTGGATACGTTGGCGATTAAAAACACATCCTTATCAATTTTTGGCACACAGTAGTATTGATAGAATGCGGGTAAGCTATAGGAGTCAATATCCACCGAGTAATTTTTATTATCTGATTTTATGCTATAAGGGGTTTTTATTTCAAAATCTACAGTCGTCTGATTTTCAATTTGTGTTGTTGGAATCGCCAAACTATTAGCTTCACGTATGTTAATTCCTGAAACCTTACCTTCAAGTTTTCGAGATACTTTTTTATCTCTACGGGAAGAGCTGTAGCCTACAACCACAATCTCATCCAATGAGGAAGAATCTTCCTCCATTATAACATTTATAACAGCACTTTGAATTGATTTTTTTTGACTGATATACCCCACATAAGAAAAGGTTAAAAATGCACCATTATTTGGAATTGTGATGGAGTATTTACCATCAAAATCAGTTGAGGTGCCTATTGTGGTTCCATCAACAAGAACCGTTGCTCCAATTAGAGGTAAGTTATTCTCGTCCAAAACAACGCCACTAACTTCATTGGTTTCTCTGTTATAGACAGGAGGTCGTGTATTGTAATTTAAAAAATAGGTTTTGAGTTCTGGCGCTACTCCAGATACATTTGGATTTGCAGAGGACAACTTTAATTTTACATTATTCCAATCGATCTTTGTGTCTTGTTTGACATTTGCTTTATAAATAAGCCGGATAGGCTCATTGACATTTTTTGCTCGGATATCATAGGTTGGAAACCACCTTGCATTTTCAACAACATAAGTAACTTCAAAACTTATTTTTGAATTTTGTTTGGCATCAACTTTAACCAAAATTTCTCCGTTAGGAAACTCTTTCTTTCCAGATAGCGTATTTACCTGATTTATGAGGTCGTGTTTTTCTTTAGTTAAACGATCTACTAT
>JABAYZ010000167.1:19108-19322 GCA_018608735.1 Flavobacteriaceae bacterium
TTTATTTTTTTCAATTTTTTTAAGTTTTAGTTCAGTCAATTTAGTGCCAAAAAAAGTAGAAGCATTTTTTAAATTCAAAACACTCAATTCTTGGTTTTTACCACCTATATCTCTATTTGCTTTCAGAAAATCTAATTGTTCTTTTAGAATTTCTAAATACGTACGTTCTAAAGTTATTTTATCCTCAACCTCTTTCAGTTTGGATTCCAAATCC
>JABAYZ010000127.1 GCA_018608735.1 Flavobacteriaceae bacterium
GCAAGACCAAGGTAAGCTGGAAGAGGCTATTGAGGCTTCCAACAAAGCACTCGCCATCAAGCCTGACTATGAATCAGCTAGAGCGGTAAAGCTATATAAACAAGCAGGTATCTGTGATTGGGACGGTATTGCAGAAGACCGTAAACTAATCCCGGGGTTGGGAACTTCTAAAATGTTTACTGACCCATTTTCGATGCTATCTTTAGAAGATGCTCCTGATCGTCACCGTTTGCGTTCGGAAATATATGCAAAAGCCACATACTCGCATAAGCCTATGCCTCTTCCAGCAAAACCATTAAAGAAACCAGAACGTCTTCGTATTGGTTACTTCTCACCAGACTTCAAAGATCATCCGATTGCTCAAATGATTGAGGGCGTCTTTAGGCATCATGATCGCAGTAAATTTGAGATTTTAGCTTATTCATTTAGTCCGAAAAATGATAGTAAAATGCACCAAAAAATAAAAAGTGCGGTAGATATTTTCAGAGATGTTAAATCATTAAATGCCAAGGAAGTTGCACGATTGGCTCGCACAGACAGATTAGACATTGCTATTGATCTGGCTGGATATACTAAAAACTCAAAAACAGAAATTTTCAGTGAACGTGCAGCGCCTATTCAGATCAATTATCTTGGGTACCCAGGGACAATGGGCGCTGATTTCATCGATTATATAATTGCAGATAAAACACTGATCCCATATGCAATGCGAAGTCATTATTCAGAAAAAATAATCTCCATGCCGAACACTTATCAACCAACAAATGATACGTTGGTGATCTCCAAGGATATACCTTCAAAAAATGATCTGGGATTACCAGAAAATGCCTTTGTGTTTTGCGCTATAAATCAAAGTTTCAAAATTAAACCAACAGAGTTTGATATCTGGATGCGCCTTTTAAACAAAGTTGAATGCAGTGTATTGTGGCTAAAATCCGGAAATGATTTGATATTATCAAAGCTACGTATGGAAGCTCGAAAACGAGGAATTAATCCATCTCGCCTAATTTTTGCAAATAAGATTGCCCATGAACAGTACCTGGCTCAATTTAAACAAGCTGATCTGTATTTAGATACATTTAATTATAATGCAGGAACCACAGCAAGCGATGTCTTGATGGCTGGATTGCCTATAGTTACCAAGATTGGCGAGAGTTATGCCTCTCGCATGGCAGCAAGTCTTTTAAAGGCGTGTGACATGAATGACCTAATAACTGAAACGCCTAAAGAGTATGAAGAATTAGCTTTAGAATTGGCAACCAATCCCATCAAACTCCAAAAATTGAGAGAGCGCTTGCAAGAAAATACTAAAATAACTTCCATTTTTGATATAGCACTATACACCGGTAACTTGGAAGAAGCTTATCAACAGGCTTACAACCTTTATTATTCTGGAGATTCTGTCCAGAATATAGAAGTTAAAGCTAAAGAGTTTTCAAAGAATCTGGATGTTCTGTGATGATATATGGATTGGTTCCCATAGGAGGAAGAGGAACAAGATTAGGCCTCACTTTTTCAAAAGAAATGCTACCACAAAAGGGGTTTAAATACTTTAACCCGGTCTCCAACCATTTGGTTAGTACGATGCAAGAAGCAGGTGCTGATGAGATAGTTTTCATTCATGGCTTTGAATTTAAAAAAGATGTCATTGATTTCTTCAATGGAGCCAATCACAAACATTTTTTACAGAAAACAGAAGGTTTTTCTAATGTTTTGAGGGAACTCCTGGTCAACCTGACTTTAAAAAATGATGATAGTGTATTGTTTGGAATGCCCGACACAGTTTTTCGAGGAAATCCCTTTCATGAGATGGTTGCGCACCCGGGAATAATGTGTGGTTTGTTCACTACTAATAATGAAACTAAAGTTGACCGTCTTTACGTTGATAAACAAAAATTTGCCGTAAAACAGCCTAAAGGCCCAAATCTTCAAGACCGATTTTGGGGACTACTTAAATTCGATGGTATAGACATCATTGGTATGGAAACAGACAATCACTTCTCAACCTATGGAGAAATTGGAGATATTATAAACCAATATGATTTCTCATGTATCAATGCAGAGGATTATTTAGATCTAGGAACATGGGATAATTATAATTATTATTTGAAAAACTATTAAATATTGGAACACAACCTATAGTTTTAGTACTTATAAAAGAGGCCGTGCTTAAAAATGACTTTAAATCTAATAAATGCATCATTCACTCCTCATATCCCAGTTTCTTGGGGCGAATTATTTGATAAAATAAGTATATTGGAAATAAAAAAAGAGAACGTCTTAAACGAACTAGCTATGAAGAATATTACCCAAGAACTTGAGCTATTAGATAAATTTGTATCCAACGATATTTTGAAAATCAGGGGCCTAATGGATCTTCGGGTAGAGTTAAAAAACATAAATCAAAATATTTGGAACATCGAAGACGAAATTAGGATCAAAGAATCTACTCATGATTTTGGAGATAGGTTCATTGAACTTGCTCGCAATACTTACATTTTTAACGATAAACGGGCATCTGTTAAAAGAAGCATCAATGATATTTTGAATTCGTCGATAGTAGAAGAAAAGATTTATTAATTTTATGAGGGAAATAATTATTTCCCAACCTCCCGACGCTAGTCAGAACCACCACCCAGATAGCCACCTTCAAGGCTGGTAATGAACGCAAGACCACCCACCGCCACCTCTTCCTCCCGAAGGATTACTCAGGCAGTCCCACCGCCAGCATCTACACCCCTTGGACTGAAGCAGAAGTACTGGCGCATCTAACAGCAGGTTGGGGTGAAGGTGCTATCAGTGACTTAA
>JABAYZ010000066.1 GCA_018608735.1 Flavobacteriaceae bacterium
AAAATCAGTATCGAATTGAATGTTTTGAACAGCAGTTGGATTAAAATATCCTTTGGCAAAACACAGATGATATATAGCATCTAAAATATTGGACTTCCCAACACCATTATTTCCAATGAAGCAATTGATTCTGGCATCGAATTCAAAGCTTTCAGAGCTGATGTTTTTGTATTGAGTAAGGGAAAGACTTTTGAGTTTCATGAATACAAATATAAGGATTCAACAGGAGGATTACTTATTTTTAAAAGCACATTCTGTTGAATCATTAGGTTTTATTTGTCCCTTCTCTTTTTGTGGTTTATTCTTCTTAATTTTGAAAAAAAACAATTGAATTTTAAATCATTTTCAATCCTACTTTTATTAGGATGTAGTTATACCCTTAGTGCGCAAATTGATTCCTTACAGACAATAAACTTAAAGCCCATTGAAGTTTCCGCCACACGGATTTCGGGTCCCTTATTAGAAGCCACTTGGTCTGTTACGAAACTGGATTTTAAAAAGCAACAAGATCAAATGCAACAACTCTCGTTCAGTGAGTATGTTCAGGGAGTTCCGGGTTTATTCGCATTAAACAGTAATAATTTCTCTCAAGATTTACGTATTTCTATTCGAGGTTTTGGGGCACGTTCTGCTTTTGGAATTCGTGGCATCAAGATTTTAGTTGACGGTATACCAGAGACTACTCCCGATGGGCAGGGTCAAATCGATAATTTAGCATTGGGTAGCATTGCCTCTGTTGAGGTTATACGTGGACCGTCGTCTTTGTTGTACGGTAATGCTGCGGGAGGGGTTATAAGTATCAGAACAAAAAGTGATGTTGAGAAAAATTATATTAAACCAGGATTTACAATTGGTAGGTTTGGGATGGAAAACTTCCAAATTGAAACTGGTGTAAGGAAAAATAACACCTCATTAATTATATCCGCAAATAAAATAAAAACAGATGGATATAGAATTCAAAGTGGTTTCAAGAGTAGTGGTGTCAATGCTAAAGTTAAACATGAAATTTTAGATAAAACTGAAATTAACGTATTGTTTAGTTATACCAATAGTCCAGTTGCGGAGGATGCTGGTGGACTAAATTTTGATTCCGTTGCTGAGGATCGCTCGCAGGCTCGTGATAGAAATGTTAGCTATCGAACTCAAGAAGCTGTTGAGCAATTTAAAACTGGCCTTTCGGTACAGCATAAATTCAATTCAAAATTGAACCTCTCGACTTATGGATTTTATGCAACTCGAGATTTTAACGCAAAACTGCCTTTTGGTTTTGGTGGCTCGGTGTATTTGGACCGTAATTATTTTGGGCAAGGAGCTCAGTTGAGTTACAAAACAGGAAGCCCAAACGGTCATAACGTTCAACTCGGATACAGTTGGTCTAAGCAAGCAGATGTAAGGAAAAGATATTTTAATAATAAAGGAGTCAATGGCGATATAACACTAATTCAAAGTGAATTATTCAATGCTTTAGGGTTTTATGTAATGGACGAGATTTCTTTTGGTAAATATAAAATTCTTGGGGGGTTGCGATACGATTCAAACAAACTTGAAGCAATTGACTATTTCATTTCAAATGGAGATGATAGTGATAGGTTATCTTTAAACTCTTGGAACTCTTCTTTAGGTGTGAATTATAAAATGAACAATAAAAGTTTTTTATTTACTTCTATTGGAACAAGCTTTGAAACACCTGTTTTGAGTGAGCTTTCTGCAAATCCGAGTGGAGGAGGAGGTTTCAATTCTTCTTTATCTGCTCAAAGAGCATTGAACAAAGAAATTGGATACCGATATTTTACTAGTAAATGGTTTTTAGAGGCTGTGTTTTTTGACATCAATACATCAAATGATTTAGTTCCCTACGAATTACAATCTTTTCCAGACAGAACGTTTTATAGGAATGCAGGAAAAACGAATCGTACTGGTTTAGAGTTAAGCTTCTCTAAACAAGTATCCGAATACCTAAATACAAAGTTCAGTTATACCTATTCCAATTTCACTTACAAATATTTTCAAAGCGGAGAAGTTGATTTAGCGGGGAATCAACTTCCTGGGATACCCAAACACATGGCTTCTTTTACTTCAACGATAGTTAAATCCGGTTGGTACATTAACCTAATTACTCGTTTCCAAGGAAACCTATTTACAGATGATGCTAATCAAGTAAAAGAAAAGGCATTTTTTGTATCGAATCTGAATGTAAGTTTTAGTAGCGGAAAAGGTGCTGTTAAATGGACTCCTTTCTTTGGAGTTAACAATTTGTGGAATACGATCTATAACGATAACATTAGAGTCAATGCATTTGGTGGACGCTATTATGAGCCTGCACCAACACGCCATATTTTTGGGGGAATACGTCTAGCGCTCTAGTCATCGGTAAAATGTGAGGTTCGCTTGGGTTTTGCAAATTTTCCTTGATTGTATGCTGCTGATTTTCCAAAAGGGATTGAGAGGGAATGCCAGTTTTCGTTAGTTACCGTTTTTCCGATAAAAACAATTTGTCCCACATGATATGCGTAATGCGCCAGTTGACGATGCAGTGCTGCTTGAACGGTTTGACCCATGTTGCGAATAAAAATTTCTTTGGTTAAATCCTCTTCTTTTAGTGAATCCAGTGCGTCGAATAAACAACACCATCCCGATTCCCAAGCGTTTAGAATAGCTTCTTTTGTTTTTAATGTATCAATAAATTCATCATCCCGCTTACGCCATTCTTTTTCTCCGTCAGAACGAAGAAAGTCCGTCCATCGTGACAGCATATTTCCGTTCATGTGTTTTACAATCTGTCCAATACTGCTGCTTTCAGAAC
>JABAYZ010000154.1 GCA_018608735.1 Flavobacteriaceae bacterium
TATCGCCAGAGTGAATTCCACAAGGCTCTATATGCTCCATGATGCCAATAATATACACATTTTCGCCATCACAAATCGCATCGGCTTCGGCTTCTATCGCCCCATCCAAATAATGGTCTAATAACAACTGATTACCGGGCATTCTACTTTGTAATTCAACAACATGTTTTTCTAATTCTTCCTTGTTAATCACAATTTTCATACCCTGTCCTCCAAGCACATAAGACGGACGTACTAATATTGGGAAATCTAAGACATCAGCAATTGCCGCCGCTTCATCGGCAGTAGTGGCAATATCAAATTCTGGGTAAGGGATGTTGTTTTCTTTCAAAAGGTTTGAAAACAAACCTCTATCTTCTGCTAAATCCAAAGACTCAAAACTGGTTCCTAATATTTTTACGCCATATTTGGTTAATTTTTCAGCAAGTTTTAGTGCCGTCTGACCGCCTAACTGCACAATCACACCCTCTGGTTTTTCATGTTTAATGATGTCATAGATGTGTTCCCAAAATACGGGCTCAAAGTATAGTTTATCAGCAGTATCAAAATCCGTTGAAACAGTCTCTGGATTACAATTGATCATAATGGTTTCATAGCCACATTCTGCTGCTGCTAAAACGCCGTGTACACAGCAGTAATCAAACTCAATTCCCTGTCCAATTCGATTGGGACCAGACCCTAAAACAATGACTTTTTTCTTATCAGAAACTCTACTTTCGTTATCTGAAAAACGTTTGCCGTCTGTTTCCATATCACTTTCAAATGTTGAATAGTAATAAGGCGTTTTGGCTTCAAACTCTGCCGCACAAGTATCAACGAGTTTATACACCCGATTGACACCTAATTCTTCACGTTTTTTATACACCTGACTTTCCAAACAGCCTAACATATGTGCTATTTGTCGATCGCCATACCCTTTTTGTTTGGCTTCAAGCAACAACGGTTTTTCAATAGTATCAATTTTAAAGGTCGAAATTTCATTTTTAAGCAAATGTAATTCCTCATATTGTTTTAAAAACCACATGTCAATTTTAGTGATTTCATGTATACGACTTAATGGAATACCCATTTGGATCGCATCATAAATAATAAACACACGATCCCAAGACGCATGGGTCAGTTTATCAATAATCTGATTGTAGTCTTTATTTTCTTTACCATCTGCACCCAAACCATTGCGTTTGATCTCAAGCGATTGGGTGGCTTTATGAAGGGCTTCTTGAAATGAGCGTCCAATACCCATCACTTCGCCTACCGATTTCATTTGTAAACCTAAAGTTCGATCAGAGCCTTCAAATTTATCAAAATTCCATCGTGGAATTTTAACAATTACATAATCTAAAGTAGGCTCAAATAAGGCCGACGTTGATTTTGTAATTTGATTATTGAGTTCATCTAAATGATATCCTAAGGCTAATTTAGCTGCAATTTTTGCAATTGGATACCCTGTTGCTTTACTCGCCAATGCAGACGAACGCGACACACGAGGATTTATTTCAATAGCAATAATATCTTCTTTTTCATCTGGAGAAACAGCAAACTGCACATTACATCCTCCAGCAAAATCTCCAATACTACGCATCATATGGATGGCCATATCTCGCATGCGTTGGTAAGTACGATCACTTAAGGTCATCGCTGGAGCTACCGTTATAGAGTCCCCAGTATGAATCCCCATAGGGTCCATATTTTCGATAGAACAAATGATAACGACATTATTGTTAGAATCTCGAAGCAATTCTAATTCGTATTCTTTCCAGCCTAATAAGGCCTTATCGATCATCACTTCATGGATAGGAGAAATTTCCAAACCACGAGTTAATAATTCGTCAAAATCTTCTTCTTTATGCACAATCGCTGCACCATCACCTCCTAAAGTAAATGAGGCTCTAATGACGAGTGGAAATCCAAATTCTTGTGCAATTTCTTTACCTTTTAAGAAAGAAGTTGCTGTGGCTTGAGGTGCCATCGGAATGCCTATTTCCAGCATCAACTCACGGAATTTCTCTCTATCTTCTGTGATATTAATGGCATCAATGTCAACCCCTATAATGTCGACTCCAAAATCAGTCCAGATTCCTTTTTCATCCGCCTCAATACAAAGATTTAAAGCCGTTTGCCCTCCCATGGTTGGTAATACCGCATCAATTTGAGGATGTTCTTTTAAAATTTTTATAATGGACTTGGTGGTTAATGGGAGTAAATACACATGATCGGCCATTGTGGGGTCGGTCATGATTGTTGCAGGATTTGAATTGATTAGGATCGTTTCAATCCCGTCTTCTCTTAGTGAGCGTAATGCTTGAGTTCCTGAGTAATCAAACTCACATGCTTGACCTATGACTATAGGCCCTGAACCTATGATTAAAATTGATTTAAGATCTTTGTTTTTTGGCATTTTTTAATGTAATTGGTTGTATTATAATTGGATACAAAATTAAGTAACGTTTGGATACAAAAAAAGGCATTGCTACAAGCAATACCTTTTTTTATGTTAACAATTGTTAATCATTATTTTTTATGACGAAGTTCTGAAGAAACACTTATTTTCTTTCTTCCTTTTGCACGTCTTCTAGCAAGAACTTTTCTTCCATTGGCAGAAGCCATTCTTTCTCTAAAACCATGTTTGTTTTTTCTTTTTCTCTTCGATGGTTGAAACGTTCTTTTCATTATAGTATATTTTTAAAACTTTGCGAGTGTTGTTATCCTTAAAAAATGCGCCTAAGTTTTTACTTAAAAGCGCGGTGCAAATATACAAAGAGTTTTTACTTTGACAAACCTAATTTTAAAA
>JABAYZ010000051.1 GCA_018608735.1 Flavobacteriaceae bacterium
GAAGCGCCACTTCTACTCACGAGACAATTTCAAGCTCAATCGAACCGCTGCTCTCCCTGAGTGGCGTCAATTTATGGGCGCAGAGGTATAGGTTGTGCTAGCAATCCGATGCGAGTTTTTATTGGTTGACAGCTGCCTTTCTTTAGCTATTCTCATCATCTGATATCCTTTTCTTTATGATGGAAAATGCCAAGAGACTTGCGGACGACAAAAAAACTACAGTCATAATAGCATCTGCTATAGTTAGATAATGTAGGTCTGGAATCTTTGTATCCATAATAATAGAATATGCTGCGATGGAAATGATTACAGCAAGCTGAATTTCGATTTTTGTCTCGAAGTCCTCCGGCTTTAAACGTAATGAAAGAAAATTTAAGCTTACCAGTACAAATAAAGGGAGAAAAAACCGAAATGTCATAGACATGCTATTCCGGTTTAAATCCTTTGAATACTTGATCACCTGGTATTCTTCATCGTCCCCAAAATAAGTCTTAATACTCGCTTGTGACTGAAACCCTTTAACATCCCAACCCGCAACCTCGAGATTATCAAGAGCCGTTATGTTTTGTTCTTCTAATTCTATATCTAGGTCATCTATCGAATAAAATGAAGTTAGATCAATATGCAAACTCTGTTTGTCAAAGGGATAAAATGTAAAATCGAATTCCCCCTTGAAAGTACCCCCATATTTCACTTCGACATAAACTTCATAGTCTTCTATTTCCACCCAATAGGGAGTTAACCTTTTAGCTGAAATTGCGTTTGAAAATTCAAAACTTGGATCAAAAATACCTTTCAAATCATCTAATTTAAGACTGCAGTAGCTATTAGCTTCCTCAGTTTCAAAAGAATAACCCAAATAAAATTGATAATCGAAAGTAGAGGTCATCTCATCAATTGAAGTGATCGCTGTAGGGTGAATTTCCACGTAAATCTCTTCAGGTATTTCCTTCATTTCTGGTGTTGGCAAACAATCCGAAAGAACTGGCTGTCCAATTGAAATAATGATCCAAACGAGAATACAGAAATATTTAAACATTTGATATCTCCATGACAGAATTTAGAGGTAACAAGTAACCGTTTTTTCGACTTTATTCCAAGTTCAAAATTGCGCTAGACAAATCTATTCTTCTTCATCGGCTATCATTTCAGCAGCCCAAAGTCCGCTGAAATAAGCACCATGCACTGTTCCAGCATAATCAAAAGTTGTGTGTTCACCACATAAAAAAAGTGTCTTATAAAAATCTCCAGAAATGCCTTCAGCCAGGTCATCAAAATCTGACGGCTCTGATCCGGGTGTTGGATACGTGTACGCTCCCAAGAACTCTTCATCTGTAGACCAATGAGTTGTAAGTACTTTGACAGGTTTGGTTATATCATCTTCCCAAACTGATTTAAGAACTTTGATTGCATCAGCCGTTTGTTCCTCATCACTCATTTTGTCTGCGACCAGAGCATATGCTCCAACTGAAATTCCCAAAAGTATATTTTGTTTACTAAATGTCCGGTAATTTAACCAAATATTCCACCTCCCTTTTGGTTCGGTAACAATGCCAAAATACTGCACGTCAGGATCCCAAAACGCTTCTTCGAATTTGATCGCAATTTTTGTAACTGAGCCAAAGCCTAAGCGATCAATTTTTTGTTGATAGGCTATCGGTAATGATGGTTCGAACTCGATCTTTTTCGCCTTCAATACGCCAAGGGAAACGCTACAGATGACATAGTCAGCCTCAAAGTTTCGTCCTCCCGCAGCCACAATGACACCGTCACCACCATATGTTATTTTCCTAACAGGCATGCCCAACTGGATATTAAGGTTTTCAGCTAACGGATTTAATAACTTGTCATAACCGTCAACGACAACTACGTCTGATCCTTGGAATATTTGATCTTTATTATAATATGCAGCAGATAAGTCCTCAATCGATGCACCTTTGTCGAACTCTGTATAAGCAGATAAGGCCCACTTTACTTCTGGGAAAGATAATGCGTCAGGAAATTCATCCTCGATAGCTTCAGCCAAAGAGCGTGGATCAGAAAACTCAAGTTCATCATTGATCACACTCAGAATTTCTTCCCATTCGCTATCGATCTCGGCAAACTCGTTATCGCTTAGGGCATAACCCTCTTGGTCGAAAACTACGAAACTGTCATCTTCTGTCACAAACGTTTTAGCCCCTACAATATTTGCAAGTTTTTTTATGGGATTTTCTCGGCTTGGCCCATGAATCCACCCCGCTCCAACCTCAAAGGGTGCGCCTAAACTATTGTCAGTATAAACCCTACCTCCATACCGATTTTTAGCTTCAAGCACTGTAACTCTGGCACCCTGATTGGCCAAGCTTTTTGCCGCAACTAACCCGGCTACACCAGCGCCGACAACAATCACCGAAACATCTAAAATCGGCGCTGCATTGAGTTTTTTGGAATGAGTGAAAAAAGACCACAGCGCAGTTAGTGCAAAAGAATACCGCAAAAATGAACGCCTTGACATTGACCGCATCAACAACTCCAAAATCCACAAAAGTAACCCTACTTTAGCATTACGTCAATTTTTTTAAATAGCGCAGAATCAACTCTCCAGGCACTGTCAGAGTAAACTTGCTTGGAGCGGGTAGGGCTAATTTGTAACTATGCCCGGGTACTGTCAGAGAAAACTGCTTGAGACGGGTAGGGCTAATTTGTAACCTCGCCGAATGACAAAACACTCTCCATCATCGCCCCATTCAAAGGCAACACGATCGACCTGAAGTCCCTGACCCGTCTGGCT
>JABAYZ010000117.1:0-18838 GCA_018608735.1 Flavobacteriaceae bacterium
GATTGTAATCGAAAAAATAGATGAGTAAACAGCTAAACGTTGCGCTAATTGGAAACCCAAATACAGGAAAGACTTCGGTATTTAATGCCCTAACAGGGCTCAACCAAAAGGTGGGAAATTACCCCGGAATTACGGTTGATAAAAAACAAGGGGTTTGTAAATTATCCCGTGGTGTCAAAGCTCATATTTTGGACCTTCCGGGTACCTATAGCCTCAACGCTTCTTCTTTAGATGAAAATGTGGTCATCGAATTATTACTAAATAAAAATGATAAAGATTATCCCGATGTCGCAATAATTGTCAGTGATGTCGAAAACTTAAAACGAAATTTACTCCTTTTTACGCAGATTAAAGACCTCAAAATCCCCACTATCTTGGTGATTAATATGAGTGATTTGATGAACCGTAAAGGCATCTCCTTAGATATTGAACTGTTAGAAGCTAAACTTCACACCAAAATAGCCCTTGTCAGTACCCGAAAAAATCGAGGGATTGATGAACTTAAACAGCTGATTGAAAGTTATAAAACCATTTCTACGGAATCCTGTTTAGATACGACCTCAATTGATACAGATTATTTTCAAAGCTTACAAAAAGCCTTTCCAAATCAAGACGTTTACAAATTATGGTTGGTGATTACTCAAGACGCCAATTTTGGAAAAATTAACCGTCAGGAGTTAGATGTTTCAAAATTTAAAACAAAATCAAACCAAGAATTAAAGCGCTTGCAACAAAAAGAGGCCATCAAACGCTATCAATATATTAACGCCATTTTAAAAGAAGGCCAAACCATTGACCGCTCTAAAGCCACCGACTTACGAAGTAAATTAGACCGTTTACTCATTCATAAAGTGTGGGGATACGTGATCTTTTTCTTAGTTTTATTAAGCATTTTTCAAGCGATCTATGACTGGGCAACCTTTCCTATGGACCTCATCGATACCACATTTGCAAGTTTGGCTGAGTGGGTCAAAAACACCTTCCCTGGTGGTGGGATGGTAACCGATTTGGTCGCCGAAGGCATTGTGTCAGGAATTGGAGGGATCGTCATATTTATTCCACAAATTGCCTTTTTATTTTTATTCATTTCAATTCTGGAAGAAAGTGGCTATATGAGTCGCGTCGTCTTTTTAATGGATCGTGTGATGCGTCGCTTTGGGTTGAGTGGAAAAAGTTTAGTGCCCTTAATTTCTGGAACGGCTTGTGCTATCCCCGCCGTGATGGCCACCCGAAATATTGAAAACTGGAAAGAACGTCTCATTACTATATTGGTCGTCCCATTTACCACCTGTTCGGCACGTTTACCCGTGTACCTCATCATTATCGCCTTGGTGATTCCAGAAGGCTCTATTATCGGACTAAACTATCAAGCGCTGGTCTTAATGGCATTGTACTTGCTTGGCTTTGGAATGGCAATTTTTTCCGCTTATATTCTCGATAGAATTTTAAAAACAAAGTATAAAACCTTTTTTGTGGTAGAAATGCCCAACTATAAACTACCGCTCCTAAAAAATGTCATTATTACGGTCATTGAAAAAACAAAAACATTTGTGTTTGAAGCCGGAAAAATCATTTTAGCCATCTCCATTATTCTATGGGTATTGGCGTCTTATGGTCCTGGTGATAAATTTAACAATGCCGAGTCCTATGTAGAAATATCCTCCACACAAACCGCTTATGAACTGGACGATCAAATTGCAGCTTTTAAGCTAGAACACTCTTATATTGGGATTGTAGGAAAAACTATTGAACCCCTAATTAAACCTTTAGGATACGATTGGAAAGTGGGTATTGGATTGGTGGCCTCGTTTGCGGCACGCGAAGTATTTGTGGGAACTTTGGCCACCATTTACAGTGTAGGAAGCGCTAGTGAGGGCGAAAATATAGATACCATTAAAACCAAAATGGCGAACGAAACTTATGCCGATGGCACTAAGGTATTCACGCTTGCTTCTGGAATTTCATTACTCTTATTTTATGCCTTTGCGATGCAGTGTATGAGTACACTTGCTATTGTAAAACGAGAAACTAAAAGTTGGAAATGGCCTATTCTTCAGCTCATCGGAATGACAGCTATTGCTTATATTTGTGCCTTAATTGCTTTTCAATTTTTAAAATAATCAGTGATGAACGATTTTTTTCAAACACTCATAGTCGCATCCGTTTTAGTTTTGGCGCTTATGTATCTGTTCCGAAAACAACTTTGGAAATCCAAAAAAAAGAACGATAATTGTGGTAACGGCAGTTGTGGCTGTGCTTAACCTAAAGCGACGTCTAGCGTCATCATCACAATAAATCCGCCAATAAATCCAAGCGTTGCAACATCGGTATATTTATCGCGCTGTGTTTCTGGAATCACTTCTTCAACAACCACAAAAATCATAGCCCCAGCTGCAAAAGCTAAAGCATAAGGTAATATAGGAGTAAAGAATGTCACAGCAACAGCACCAATGACCGCAGCAATAGGTTCTACAATGGCAGACATTTGTCCGTACCAGAAGCTTTTAAACTTACTAACACCCTGACGCCTAAGTGGCATAGAAACCGCTAGGCCTTCTGGAAAGTTTTGAATTCCAATTCCGAGTGCCAATGCTACAGCACCCCCAATAGTCGCTTCAGGAATTCCTGCGGCAACACCGCCAAAAAGCACACCAACGGCTAACCCTTCTGGAATGTTATGAAGTGTGATCGCCAACACCAATAAGGTGGTCCGATGCCAAGGCGATTTCACGCCTTCTTTTTCGCTCTCTTTAAAATTTATGTGTAAATGGGGTAGCACTTTGTCGAGGCCAAATAGAAATAACGCTCCAAAACCAAAACCAACCGCTGCTGGAATCACTTTGACAAAACCTTCGCCTGAGCTCATTTCAATACTTGGCGCTAATAGACTCCAAAAACTTGCAGCCACCATGACACCCCCAGTAAATCCGAGCATCCCGTCCAAAAGTCCACGATTCATGCCTCTAAAGAAAAAGACAAGAGACGCCCCTAAAGCCGTGACAATCCAAGTGAACAATGACGCGTATAATGCAGCTAAAATAGGGTCTATACTACTAAGATAGGAAATGATCTGATCCATGTTTATTTTTCAAATTTTGACAAAGGTACTAATTCTGTTTTTCTTTTTGAAGCTGTTCGTAAGCTTCTTGAACTTTTCTAAATTTTTCTTCTGCCCCTTTTTGGTGCTCTTTTCCTAAGTGCATCACTTTGTCTGGATGATACTTTTTAGCCATTTTTCGATAAGCCGTTTTTATCTCAGACAGACTAGCGTTGGAATCAATTTCTAAAATCTTGTAGGCATTGTCCGAACTCTTGAAAAACATGGCTTTAATGCTTTCAAGATCTCTAGGATTAACCCCTAAATAAGAAGCAATCAGAGTAATTGCATTTATCTCTGAGTCGGCAACATGCCCATCAGCTTTGGCAATACCAAATAAGAAATGAAGCAGTTGAAGTCGAGAGGCGTGATCCATCATTTGACGAATTTGCAAACAGACTTGTCGAGTCGAAATATTGCTTTGTTTGGAAATCTCTTTAAATAAATTAAAGGCCTTATTGGCGCGGTCTTTTCCATACATTTGGACAAATTGTGCCCGCACAAAATCCAACTCGCGTTGATCTTGTTTACCATCGGCTTTGATGACTATAGAAGCCAATATCAATAGACTCACTTCAAAATCTCCAGATTGGGTTGCCGATTGGCTTTGAGTATTTACCGCCCCGCCTTTTGAAGAAGCATCTAATAAACTCCCAACAGCCATTCCTATAATAGCGCCAATTGGCCCTCCAAATGACCATCCGATTGTGGCGCCTATCCACTTTGAAAATCCCATAAATGTGTGTCTTATTTAAATTAAAAATCAAACCTACAAAAAAAGAACAGAACTGCTTAACAACCCTATTGATTTATAAATTAATTTATAGTCAATTTAACAGTTGTCAATCTTAAAAATGAATATAATTGACCAACAAATGTGTATCTTTGTCCCTTAATTAAAAAAACAAGACACATGTATCCAGCAGAATTAGTAAAACCCATGCGTGAACATTTGACGCAAGTCGGCTTTGAAGAATTACATACCGCCGAAGCTGTGGACGCTGCTTTAACTCAACCTGGCACGACTTTAATAGTAGTCAACTCGGTTTGTGGTTGTGCAGCTGCCAACGCTCGCCCTGGCGCAATTATGAGTTTAGAAAATGATAAACGTCCAACACAAACTGTTACGGTTTTTGCAGGGGTTGATAAAGAAGCCGTTGATAAAGCCAGAGCACATATGATTCCTTTTCCTCCAAGCTCGCCTTGTATGGCCTTGTTTAAAGATGGAGAATTAGTGCATATGCTTGAGCGTCATCATATCGAAGGACGCCCTGCAGAATTGATTGCTGAAAATTTAATGGATGCGTATAACGAACACTGTTAGTCCCATTCAAAAATTTATTAAACCAGGCATTTGTCTGGTTTTTTTTGGTTTAAACTAGCCTATAATCTCAACTAAGTCTTCGATTTTTGTGAGCAACTGTACTTTAATGGCCGTGTTTTTGAGTCCTATTTTATTGTGCTTGGAAACAAATATAATTTCAAAGCCTAATTTTTCGGCTTCTAAAATTCGTTGATCTACACGCTGAACAGGTCGAATTTCTCCAGACAAACCTACTTCTCCAGCAAAACAAAAGTTTTTAGCCAAGGCTTCGTCGTCATTAGACGATAAAATGGCCGCAACGACTGCTAAATCAATCGCGGGGTCATCGACATTAATGCCGCCGGTAATGTTTAAAAATACATCTTTTGCGCCGAGTCTAAAGCCTGCGCGTTTTTCCAAAACCGCCAAAAGCATGTTGAGCCGTTTGGCATTAAACCCTGTTGCACTACGCTGCGGGGTCCCATAAACCGCCGTGCTTACCAAAGCCTGAACTTCGATAAGTAAAGGACGAACGCCTTCGAGGGTGACTGCAATAGCGTTTCCAGACAGAGCTTCGTCTTTTTTGGAAATTAGAATTTCTGAGGGATTGGTCACTTCTCGTAAACCTGTCCCTAGCATTTCATAAATTCCTAATTCGTGGGTCGATCCAAAACGATTTTTATGGGCTCTTAAAATTCTAAAGACATGGTTTCTATCGCCTTCAAACTGAAGGACGGTGTCTACCATATGTTCTAATATTTTTGGCCCTGCAATTGAACCATCTTTGGTGATGTGTCCTATGAGTATAACCGGCGTAGCGGTTTCTTTTGCAAACTTAATCAACTCGGAGGTACATTCTTTTATTTGAGATACGCTTCCGGCGGATGCTTCGAGATAATCACTTTGTAGCGTTTGAATTGAATCAATGATGACCACATCGGGTTGAAGGGCTTGAATTTGTTTAAAGATAAGCTGCGTTTTGGTTTCAGTAAGAATATAACATGTATCATTCAAGGGCTGAATACGTTCCGCACGAAGCTTGATTTGTTTTTGACTTTCTTCTCCTGAAACATAGAGCGTTTTATAGGGTAATTTCAAAGACACTTGAAGCATGAGTGTGCTTTTTCCTATACCAGGTTCACCGCCCAAAAGCGTCAGTGATCCAGGGACAATACCACCCCCGAGGACGCGATTTAACTCCCCATCAGTGGTGTCCATTCGGACGGTTTTGGTGGTGTCAATTTCAGAGATTCTTAAAGGTTTTGAGACTCGGTTTGCTGCACTTTGAGTCCCTGTTTTCCAGTCTTTTTTGTCGGGCTTCTGCACCACTTCTTCTGTGATGGTGTTCCATGATTTACAGGACGTGCATTGCCCTTGCCATTTGGCCGATTGCGCACCACAGCTCTGACAAAAAAAGGTTGTTTTTACTTTAGCCATTAGTATCCGTATTCTGCTTTTATTGTATTTGCTCTTTCAAACATATCATCTTTTGTGTAGCCTTCTACCTCATCAAGTACGTATGCCGATTTATAGGTTTTCATGGCCTTTTTTGGGTTCCCTGTTTCTTCATAATAGCGTGCAAAATAAAAGCTTGCTAAAACAGTGTCGGGATGTTCATCTCGAGCCACTTTGCCTAGGTCTTGAAAGTATTCGAATTGTTCTGTTTTTTCAATGGCAGCAGCTATGGCTCTGAAATCGTTGACAAGGATTTGTTTTTTGATACCAAATAACGTTTCAATCATGGCGTACTTCTCGTTTAAATAATCGACTGGCGATGTTTCTAAGGTTAAAATATGGTCTTTATATTCAGTCTTGCTGATGGGCTGAAAGACAAGAAATATATGTTCTAATGCTTTTGGAATGGCTTGGGCTACAAGGGAATAATGGGTTGCACCCTCAAAGTTGTTAAATCCATATAGAAGGTTGGGGTTTTCTAGTGTAGAAATTTGGGTGTTGAGTTCAATAATTTTTTTCTTATTGCGCTTTATATCTGAGGTAGCTGTTGCTAAATAATAAACTATTTTAGAATCATTGTCGAGTGCTAATCTTCTTGTGAGATTCTCATCCATCGTATACGATAAGCTTGGGCTTAAGGCGATATAGGAATTAAAAACTGGGCGGTTGGAAAATGCAAAATAGTTTATAAAATTTGCTGTTTTGCCGTGTCCTATTGCAATCCTAAAATCAAGGCTACGGTAATTGTCGCTTATATACGGCAAAAGTTCGTTTTCAATAAAATCATAAAACTGAGCGCCTGATTTTGAGGGTAAATTCGTGACATCAGAAATCACAGAGTCGTCTGCCCTTGAGTCGACCTGATTAATGCCAACCACAATAGCTTCTGGCATATCATCCCAATAGGAGTAATAATCTACATTTCCTGCAGTAACTTCAAACAGATAATCGCCATCAAAAACAACAATTAAAGGGTAGCTTTTTTCAGGATTATCTTCATAATTTCGAGGGAGTTGTATTTTTAATTCCCGAGTTGTGCCTAAGGCTTCAGAGGCAATGGATTCATAAACCGTTTGAGCAAAAGTTAGATTAAAACACAGCAGGGTTGCAATGGCAAAAAATTTCATAATATATCTATATGTGGTTTGGTGTTGCCAAGTTAAGAAAATAACCGAAAAACAATTGTACTATTTGGAAGTTTGTTTTGGGTATAGTCTGTTGTAGATGGGCAAAAAGACTAGCGAGAGGCCGCCTAGTAGAACGACCATGATTGTTTGTGAGGTCCACATAATCCAGCCAAAGGCAATACTAGGATCTTCTGGGATATTAAATATAGAAAACGCTGCAAAAACGGCCAGCGGGTAGGACCCAATTCCACCGTTGGTTGCGGCTATGCTAAAACTTGCCGAAATGAAACCCATTAAAATCGCCGAAAACGGAAGTTGACTTGTTTCGAGAATCGAGAAGGATGTAACATAAAACATCAAAACATACATCAACCAGATAAACAGTGTGTGCGCCAAGTATGTCCACTTTTTTTTCATTTTGATAATGCTTGACACGCCCTCAATAAGTCCCGTGAAAACTGTTTTGATTTTGAGGATAAAAACATGATTGGAGGTGTTGTATATTTGATACCCCAATGCTAAACCTGAGATTAAAATAAGACCTAACACCATCAATTTGGTAGGGTTGACATTGGTGTGTAAAAAATCAAAAATGATATCAAATTCTAATAGTAAGCTTATACTGATAATACATAACATGACTAATAAATCCGCCACTCTTTCGGCGATAATGGTGCCAAATCCTTTTTGAAAAGGGACGCCTTCATAGTTTGTTAAAACAGTAGCACGCGAGACTTCTCCCGCTCTAGGGATTGTATAATTTACTAAGTAGGAGGTGAAAACCGCCATAATACTGTTTGGTAGTCGCAAGTGATATCCCATAGGTTCTATCATAAACTTCCATCTGTAGGCTCGTGATAGGTGGCTGAGCAATCCAAAAAAAACGCCAAGTCCAACCCAAAAATAATTAGCATCTTTGAAATACCCTAATAATACTGGTATAGAAATTTTGGATAATGAATACCAAACCAACAACACCCCAAGCAAAAGCGGTAGGCTTATTTTTAGGGCCGATTTGAGATTTTGATTCAAGGGGTTAGTTTAATAAATTATTAAGCTCATTTGGAAATACTAAAGATGGCTTGAATACTTTTGCGGATTCAACATCCATAAAGGCATAGGTGATTAGAATCAAAATATCGCCTATAGATACCTTGTGTGCTGCTGCTCCATTCAGAGTGATTTCACCAGAATTTCTAGGGCCAGGAATGACATAGGTGTCTAGGCGTTCGCCATTGGTGTTATTGACCACTTGTATTTTTTCGCCTTGAATAATATTTGCAGCATCCATTAAATCTTCATCAATCGTGATACTACCAATATAATCAAGTTCGGCCCCAGTGACTTTTACGCGATGAATTTTAGATTTTACGACTTGTATTTGCATAGGAACAAAGATAATTAATTTAAAGCGATATTATCAATTAATCGAACATCTCTTGCAAAGACTGCTATAAATGCGCGGTATGTTTTAGTTTGATTTTTTTGCTGAATGGGCGCTAAGGTTTCGCTCTCTGAAATTTGGAAATATTCCAGCTCAAATAAAGGATGGTTCTTAAACTGAGTGCGTACCCATTGAGATATCTCTTCTGAAGGCTCAGATTTGAATTTTTCTTTAACCGATTTTAATGTTTTATAAATTAAATCGGCTGTTTTTAATTCTTTATCAGACAAACGGCTGTTTCGAGAGCTCATAGCGAGTCCGTTGGGCTCGCGCTCAATTGGGCATCCTATGATGTTTACGGGAAGCCCTGTTAGTTCAACCATCTTTTTGATGATTTGTAGTTGCTGAAAATCTTTTTCACCAAAATAAGCGGCATTGGGTTTTACAATTTGAAACAGGCGTTTCACAATAGTTCCAACGCCATCAAAATGGCCGGATCTAAATTTTCCTTCCATTTGAGATTCTAATCCTCCAAAATCAAACGGTTCTGACTTTGTTTGAGACCCATAAATATCCTTGACTGTGGGGGCATAGACTAATAGTGCTGTAGTAGAAAGTGTTTCTAACAATTGAATATCTTGTGTCAGATTACGGGGGTATTTGTTTAAATCTGTTGGATTGTCAAACTGCGTTGGGTTTACAAAAATACTGACAACTACCAATGTGTTTTCAGCTAAGGCGGCTTTAACTAAGGATAAATGCCCCACATGAAGCGCGCCCATAGTTGGCACAAACCCTAACGAAAAAACGGGGTGTTTTTTCTTGGAAATAAAGGCGCTTAACTCAGCTTTAGACGTGTAAACTTGCATTTAGTAAATAATTAACAACGTGCAAACTTAAGGTATTACTATTAATCTGCATAAAATTTTGTATTTTTGCGTGTTTTTAGATGATAACGCTAAAACCCTAGAACATATGAAAGATAAGAGAATATTATACGTGTCGTCCGAGGTTGTTCCATATTTACCTGAAACTGAAATTTCCTCCATGTCGTTTGAAGCCCCTAGAATGGTCAATAAACAAGGTGGACAGATACGAATATTCATGCCACGTTATGGGAATATTAATGAGCGCAGACATCAGTTACACGAAGTAATTCGTCTTTCGGGGATCAACTTAGTGATCAATGATTTAGATATGCCCCTTATTATAAAAGTGGCTTCTATTCCAAAAGAGCGAATCCAAGTATACTTCATTGATAACGAGGAATATTTCAGCAGAAAAGCTACACTAACAGATGAAAATGGGCAGTTGTTTGACGATAATGATGAACGTGCTATCTTTTTTGCCAAAGGCGTCATAGAAACCGTAAAGAAATTAAATTGGGCTCCAGACATTATTCATGTTCAGGGATGGTTGGCCTCTTTATTACCTTTATATCTAAAGCAATATTACAAAGACGAGCCTTTATTTAAACAAAGTAAAATTGTGACCTCAATATACAGTCAGAGTTTTGACGAAACATTGAATAAAGCGTTGGTCAATAAAATCAAGTTTGATGAAATTGAAGACAAACATATCAGCAAATTAAAAACCCCTGATTATACCACCCTAATGAAAGTTGCTATTGACTTTTCGGATGGATTAATAAAAGGGTCTCAAGACCTTTCTGAAGACTTAGACGATTACCTTTCTAATTGCGAAAAACCGGTGTTGGACTACCAATACCCTGAGGCTTTTGCAGAAGCATATACCGAATTTTACAATACACAAATCTTAAAACAAGTCCCTTAATATGAAATATCTTAACTCGGTTTTATTAAAATCCGTTAGTTCCATAGCGTTGATTTTTATGATTCAGGCATGTGAGAATGAGTTTTCTGAAATTGGTCCCGGAATTGTGGGAACCCCAAATTTTGAAATTCAAAACAAATCATACCCTATAACTACCTACACTAAAAGAATTACGCCGTTTCAATCTGATGGTTTATCAAGTAATTTGTTAGGTTATTATTTTGATCCTGTATTTGGAAGTTCTAAAGTTAATTTTGTAGGACAATTAACCCCTAATACTTTTACGCCAGATTTTGGAGAAACTAATAGGGTTTTAGACTCTGTGGTATTGACCGTTCCCTATGAAAGTACAGAGGTCGCAGGAGAAACGAATACTTATAAACTGGATTCCTTGTACGGAGGAAAGACCGAGAACGACACCATAAAACTATCGATCTATAAAAACGATTATTATTTAAGAACATTTGATCCCGCTGGTGATTTAGAGGATTCACAAAAGTACTTTTCGGACGGGAGTTTGACCCAAGAGGAAATAATTGGATCAGAACTTGAAGGACAATTGCTTTATGAAGGTAATTATTTACCGAGTGAAAAGCCAATTGGATTAAAAGAAATTAATGAAGAAACTGGTGCTCTTGAAGTTACATCTACTCTAGACCCAAGCTTAAGGATTCATTTGTATGGGGATTCTGTAGAAAACGCAAGTATTCCTGATGGATTTTGGGAAGATTTGATTCTTTCAAAAGAAGATGATGAAGCCCTTAGTAAAGCTAGTAGTTTCTACAACTATTTTAGAGGACTGTACTTTAAGGTAGAGCCTACAAACGCTGCAAATGGAACTCTAATACAATTAAACTTTGCGTCTACTAACGCCAATGTGAAACTCTATTATTCTTACGACAAGTCCACAACTACAGACGGAGAAACTACAACAACTACAGAGCATAAAGAGTATGAAATGCTGTTTTCTGGAACGCGATTAAATATCTTTGATACCGAATTTAATAGTTCCATTTTACAAGCCGTTAATGACACCTCAACAAATGCTGTAGGGGACGACTATCTTTACCTTAGAGGTGGCGAAGGTGCTATGGCAATTGTTGAATTGTTTTCAGAAGATGAAGATGGCAATACAGAAGAAGATCAGTTAAATGAATTTAGAACAGTTGATGACGGCGTCACAACAGCAAAACGCTTAATTAATGAAGCCTATCTCGAATTCTATGTAGAAACTACGCTCTCTAATTCCGATCTCCCGCAAAGAGTTTACTTGTATGATATCGAAAACAACATTCCGCTATCTGATTTTTTCATGGATCAAACGGTCAATCCGAATTCTTCGGACTCCAAATACTCTCATTTAGTACCATTAGCAACTAAAACAGATGCTGCTGGGGTAACGCATAAAACATATAAAATTCGAATTACAGAACATTTGAATAATATCATCATAAGAGATTCCACTAATGTAAAACTTGGTCTCGTAGTGTCTTCCAATGTAGGAGCTGCAAACACAAGAGACTTCAAAAACAACTCTGTTGTTGATGGTGTTCCTGTAGGAACTGTACTATCGCCAAAAAGTGTTATTCTTCATGGAAACAATACTCCAGATGCTACAAAAAAAGCCAAACTCAAAATCTATTACACCGAACCTAACAACTAAAATTAACGAACCTAACAACTAAAATTTATGTGTGGAATTGTAGGATATATTGGGCATCGTGACGCGTATCCCGTAATACTAAAAGGGTTACAACGCCTAGAATATAGAGGCTATGATAGTGCCGGAATTGCACTTTATGATGGTGCTGAAATTAAACTCTCCAAAACCAAAGGTAAAGTTGCCGATTTGGAGCAAAAAATATCCAAGCAAATCAACCCATTAGGACATTTAGGGATTGGACACACCCGATGGGCGACTCACGGCGTTCCTAACGATGTCAATTCACATCCTCATTTTTCTAATTCTGGTGATCTCATAATTATCCATAATGGTATAATTGAAAATTATGGTGCTCTAAAAGAAGAACTCATAAAAAGAGGTTACCAATTCTCTTCTGATACAGACACTGAAGTACTAGTAAACCTTATTGAAGATATTCAAAAAAACAGTGGTTTAAAGCTTGGTAAAGCCGTTCAAGTGGCCTTAAATCAAGTCGTTGGCGCATATGCCATTGCGGTATTTGACATTAAAAAACCAAACGAAATTGTAGTGGCTCGCCTCGGCAGTCCTTTGGCTATTGGTGTAGGGGATAATGAGTTTTTTATTGCTAGTGATGCCTCTCCATTTTTAGAATACACCAATAACGCTGTCTATTTAGAAGATGAAGAAATGGCAGTGATTCGGTTGCACAAACCGTTAAACATAAGAAACATTAAAGATGATACCCTCGTAAGTCCTTACGTTCAAGAACTCAAAATAAACCTTGAGCAAATTGAAAAGGGAGGATACGATCATTTTATGCTTAAAGAAATTTTTGAGCAACCTCATGCCATTAAAGACACCTACAGAGGGCGTTTATTAATCGACGAAGGCATCATAAAAATGGCTGGAGTTGAAGATCATATGGGTAAGTTTTTGAATGCCAACCGTATTATTATTATTGCCTGTGGTACCTCTTGGCATGCTGGATTAGTAGCGGAATATATTATTGAAGATTTGGTACGCATCCCGGTTGAAGTCGAATATGCCTCAGAATTTAGATACCGAAATCCCGTAATTAACATAAACGATATTGTCATTGCAATTTCTCAATCTGGAGAAACAGCCGATACGCTTGCAGCTATTAAGCTTGCTAAAGAAAAAGGCGCATTTGTATTTGGCGTTTGTAATGTTGTAGGATCATCAATTTCTAGAGAAACTCATGCAGGTGCATATACCCATGCTGGACCAGAAATTGGAGTCGCCTCTACAAAAGCATTTACAACACAAATTACGGTTCTAACGCTTATTGCGTTACGATTAGCCAAAGCCAAGGGCACCATGTCCAGCTCAGATTTTAGAAGACATCTTGTGGAACTGGAAACTATCCCTGAAAAAGTAGAAGCTGTTCTTAAATCTGATGCGCTCACAAAAGAAATTGCAGCAATTTATAAAAACGCTAAAAACTTTTTATACTTAGGTAGAGGTTTTAATTTCCCTGTAGCTCTTGAAGGGGCATTAAAACTCAAAGAAATATCCTACATCCATGCTGAAGGCTACCCCGCTGCAGAAATGAAACATGGACCCATCGCACTTATTGACGAAAATATGCCCATAGCAGTTATTGCAACAAAGTATGGTCATTATGAAAAAGTAGTGAGTAACATCCAAGAAATAAAATCTAGGAAAGGAAAAATCATAGCAGTCGTCACAAAAGGGGATACACAAGTTAGAGCTATTGCAGACCATGTGATCGAGGTTCCTGAAACTTTAGAACTACTTTCACCGCTTCTAACCACCATACCACTTCAATTACTGTCGTACCACATCGCTGTAATGTTGGACAAAAATGTCGATCAACCGCGTAATCTTGCCAAATCGGTAACCGTGGAATAAATAGACCCATAATATCATAATGGCCTGTATTGCAAGTGTTTGCGTAAAATTTTAATGGATTATGTGATTTATAAATTTTACAATTAATAATATTTGTATCTGAATTTAAGAATTATTTAATTTTTAATGCTTAATTTTGATATAACTATAACCTTAAGATATTAAACAATTTAATTTATGAAAACAATTTTAAAGACTTTAGTCTTACTTTTCTGTGTTGCATCTTATGCACAAACAACAGTAAAGGGAACTGTCAATGATGCCAGTGGATTGCCTTTACCAGGAGCTAACATTATTGTTATTGGAACTTCAACAGGAGTTGTCACTGACTTTGATGGTAACTTTACGCTAATTGTTAATCAAGATCCTCCTTTTTCTATTCAAGTGAGTAGTGTTGGATTTGAAACTCTTTCACAAGACATTACAAAAAACAATGAAACCTTAGCAATCGTATTAAACGAAGGCAGTTTCCTTGATGAAGTCGTGGTTTCTGCCTCTCGAACCCCAGAACGTATTTTTGAATCTCCTGTTACTGTGGAGCGTTTTGGAATTAAAGACATTAAGACTTCTGCATCTGCCGATTTTTATGGTGGTTTAGAAAACTTAAAAGGCGTAGATGTAAACACCAACAGTTTAACATTTAAATCTGTAAACACCCGTGGATTTGCAACATTTGCAAACAACCGTTTTATGCAGCTTGTAGATGGCATGGACAATTCAACTCCAGCGCTTAATTTCCCTATCGGAAATTTAGTAGGAATGATTGAAACCGATGTTCAAAGTGTAGAATTACTACCTGGAGCATCCTCTGCACTTTATGGTGCCAATGCTTTTAATGGTATTTTGTTTATGACCAGTAAAAATCCTTTCGATCACGAAGGAATTAGTACAAGCTTAAAAAGAGGAATCACTTCTCAAGAATCTGCTGGTGACAATACATACACCGATTTTGGAATCCGAGTGGCACATAAATTTAGCAACAAATTTGCGGCCAAAGTTAACTTTGGATGGCTGAAAGGAACCGACTGGGCTGCAACTAGCGAAGTGGACAGTGATAGAATTGGTGGCACAAGAGCCACCAACTTAAATTACAATGGAATTAATGTCTATGGAGATGAAGTCTCTGCTAACATAAAAGATTTGAGTGGTGGGGTAGCAATTGTTCCAGATGTTTCCGTGAGTAGAACAGGCTACAACGAAAGATATTTGACGGATTATAATGCAGAAAGTGTCAAAGCAGACTGGGGACTCTATTACAGACCTTTTGAAAATGACTTTGAAATTTCATACGTTGGTAAAGTAGGTACTGGCTCAACGCTGTTTCAAGGAACAAACCGTTACAATATTGATGGATTTTTCCAACAACAACACAAACTAGAGGTTAAAAATGATAACTTCTATGTCAGAGGCTATGTCGTTGCAGATAACGCTGGAGATTCTTACGACATGGTGTATGCGGGTATTAATATCAACACAGCTTGGAAATCTAATGAAGATTGGTTTGGACAATATATTGGAACCTATGTAGAGCAAACTTTAGGAGGGGCTACAGATGCACAAGCGCATGCACAAGCACGACTTGTAGCTGAAGATGGCCGTTATGCTCCTGGTTCGCCAGAGTTTATAGCTGAATTTGAGAAAAGCATCAACAATTCAAACGTACCAAATGGCTCGAAATTTGAAGATGCATCTAAATACTACCATGCCGACGGAAATTATAATTTTGCGCATTTAACCGATGTGGTTGATATTCAAGTTGGGGGATCGGCTAGACAATACAGCTTAAATTCTTCAGGAACTATTTATACAGATTACGATGGAGCCATCAACTACTCAGAATTTGGGGTTTACACACAACTTCAAAAAGAACTTGAATTAAGCGCTGCTGCTAAATTGAAATTAACAGGATCGGTTCGTTATGACAAATCAGAATTTTTCGATGGCTTCTTTTCGCCTAGACTATCTGCTGGCCTAACTGTCAACAGAAACCACAACTTTAGAGTGTCTGCGCAAACAGGATTTAGAAATCCAACCACACAAGATTTATTTATTGGATTAGATTCTGGTAGAAATATCTTAGTAGGATCTGCGCCTTCTAATCTTGAAAGATACTCAAGAACTTTTGAAGGGAATGATGGGAATTCATACATTCAAACGGGAGCTGCTGCTTACAATAATTCATATACTGAAAGTTCGGTAGATGCATATCAAATAAGTGGAAATTCTGCTGATCTTGTCGTATCTAACCCAGATGTTATAAAACCTGAACAAGTGACTTCTATTGAGGTTGGGTATCGTGGAAAATTTGAAAACTTAATTATTGATTTTAGTGCATACCACAACACCTTTGAGGATTTTATTTCTCAAGAAATTGTAGAAGCCCCTTTATATGGCTCTGTACTTGATGGTACTGCAGAAGCAGCCATTGACAATAGTGATTTCCGACAATATAGCACTTACACCAACTCAAAGGCAGCTGTTAAGTCCTATGGTGCATCAATTGGATTGTCAACAAAAGTGTTTAGCAATTTCGATTTAAGTGGTAGTTATACCTATGCAAAATTAGATTTTGACAGAAATACTTATCCAGATTTCACAACTAACTTTAACACACCAGAGCACAAATTCAAGGCCTCTTTTGGAAATACAGCTTTATTTGAAAACTTTGGATTTAACGTCTCTTACCGATTTAGTGATGACTATTATTGGGAAGCTACATTTGGAAATGGAGTTGTTCCTGAATTTCATACGGTTGATGCACAAATCAACTATGCTGTACCGAGTATAAAGTCAACGTTTAAAGCAGGTGCTACCAATTTACTAGGAACTGAATACTTTACGGCATTTGGAACTGGAAACATTGGGTCGATTTATTTCCTATCATGGACTATTAACAACTAATAATTAAAATTATGAAACATATAAAATATATATTACTTAGTGCTGTAGTTCTTGGATTTACGGCATGTAATGACGTAGAAGACGTCCTTGAGGCCAATGGCGAAAGTGTCGAAACAACGACGCTACCAGAACTTAATGCAGGAAGTTTAGATTTGTCTAACTATGTCGCTATAGGGGCGTCATTATCCTCTGGATACACGGATGGTGCGTTGTTTATCGCAGCGCAAGAAAACTCTTTCCCTAACACCCTATCAAAGCAATTTGCTAAGATTGGTGGAGGCGCATTTACGCAGCCTTTAATGAAGGACAATACTGGAGGAATGATCATACCTATTCCTGGAGTAGATGATTTACCTTATCGATTAATTTTTAATGGTACGGGGCCACAACGATTGAATGATTTTTATGCAGATTTGGGAGCTCCAGCGCCAGTTGTAAATACCATTGCTGGTGAAAACCTAGGAGGTGTTTTTAACAATGTGGGCGTACCAGGATCTAAAAGTACACACATTGATTTTAATGGATATGCGGCTTTGAATCCTTATTTCGGACGTATGGCGACATCTGCTGATGTCTCTATGTTAGAATATGCAATTGCACAAAACCCAACATTTTTTACATTATCAGAAATTGGAGGAAATGATGTATTAGGATATGCAACATCTGGTGGGGATGGAAGTGATCCTATCACTCCAGCTGCAACTTTTGAGCTCGTGTTTAACGACATGGTCAATCAACTGACGGCTGTATGTCCAAATGGTGCTGTTTCTAACGTTCCTAATATCATGGATTTACCACATTTTACTGCTGTACCTCATAATCCTTTAGATCCAACAAATCCAGCTTTTGGTCCATTAATACCAACCTTAAACGGTATTTTTAGTCAATTAAATCAAGTTTATGCTTTTTTAGAAGTTCCAGAACGTTCGATAGATTTTTCTGAAACTGAAGCAAGTGCTGTAGTAATTAAGGACGAAACTTTAGCGGATTTATCTGCTCAAATTGCTGGTGTATTAAACGCTAGTCCAACATTTCCTGCATTTGTTGAATCCTTTGGTTTACCAGCAGCAGCAGCTCCGCTTGTGGCAAACTTATTTGGTCAATCTTATGGGCAAACAAGAGAAGCCAACGAGAATGATTTATTAACTCTACCGAGTTCATCAATAATTGGGACTGTTAATACAGATTCTGTTGCTTATTTAATGGGTCAAGGATTATCTCAAGAGTTAGCAGGTCAGTTTTCAGTTGAAGGAATTTCATTTCCTCTATCAGATAAATGGGTGTTATTGCCAAGTGAGCAACTAGAAATTACAGACGCTGTTGAAGCCTATAATCTTATAGTCGAAGCTGTTGCCGTTTCAAAAGGACTAGCTTTAATAGATTTAAATGGCATCTTAAGTCAAGTTTCAACTACAGGGATAGTGTTTGATGATTTCACATTTGATACTGGCCTAGTTACTGGAGGTGCTTTTA
Organism: Flavobacteriaceae bacterium; assembly: GCA_018608735.1. Classification (GTDB taxonomy): domain Bacteria; phylum Bacteroidota; class Bacteroidia; order Flavobacteriales; family Flavobacteriaceae; genus Hel1-33-131. Next base: position 18,073 of record JABAYZ010000117.1, read on the forward strand.
GTTTAGATGGAATTCATCTAACTGCTCGGGGTTATGCGCTTATGGCTAATAAAGTTTTAGAAGCAATAGATGCGACTTACGGTTCTAATTTTGTAGCCTCAGGTAATGTTGCTAAAGCAGGTGAATTTCCAACAAATTATTCGCCAATGTTACAGTAGATTTTACTGAATATAAAAATTATAAAAAACCCAGAGCTTTGCTCTGGGTTTTTTAATTAAAACTATTATCTTTGCATCGCGAAAACCATGTGTTTTCCACATCATTTTTATTTAGAAAAAATATAAACAATAAAGTAATGTCAAAAGTTACAGGTAAAGTTGCTCAAATTGTAGGTCCAGTGATCGATGTCGAATTCGCATCTGGAGCAGACCTTCCAAAAATTTACGATTCCTTAGAAATCAACAGAACTGATGGGTCTATTTTAGTCCTTGAAGTTCAATCTCATATTGGTGAAAATTCTGTGCGTACCATCGCTATGGATTCTTCGGATGGGTTGAGTCGTGGAACAGAAGTCAATGCCACGGGTGCACCAATTCAGGTACCTGTAGGTGATGATGTCTATGGCCGTTTGTTTAATGTCATTGGAGATGCTATTGACGGTTTGGGAGATTTACCTAAGGCTGGAAATGCTGGATTACCAATCCACAGACAAGCACCAAAATTTGAAGAGCTTTCGACCTCTACTGAAGTTTTATTTACAGGAATTAAAGTGATCGATTTAATTGAGCCTTATGCAAAAGGTGGTAAAATTGGATTATTTGGTGGT
>JABAYZ010000117.1:18848-19063 GCA_018608735.1 Flavobacteriaceae bacterium
CTCCATGGAAGAAGGCGGATGGGATCTTCAAAAGGTTGACAAGTCAATCATGAAAGAATCCAAAGCAACTTTCGTATTTGGACAAATGAACGAACCACCAGGAGCACGTGCACGTGTAGCTTTATCTGGATTGACAATTGCGGAATACTTTCGTGATGGCGCTGGAGATGGTCAAGGAAAAGATGTATTATTCTTTGTGGATAATATTTTCCGAT
>JABAYZ010000224.1 GCA_018608735.1 Flavobacteriaceae bacterium
ACTCTCATACATTTTCTATACTAACAGCGTTTTTTATAACAGTTATACAAACGCTAGTGTTGGCCGTTTTTTTATTCAGCTTTTCTCATGTAGAAGCATCCTTTTTTTTGTTCTGGTTTCTCTGTTCGTTCATGCTTACCTATTTAATACTCCATATACGCCTTCAAACTTATGTTTTCAATAGCATTAGAAACATCTACAAAGACCTTACGCTTCTTGATGCTACCTCTTTAAACAACAGTCTAATCACGACCGACATGGAAAGTTTGTCTAAAGAAATTGATACCTATGCCAAGAATAAAAAACTAGAATTAGAGGCTTTAAAAATCCGAGAAGAATACCGAAAAGAATTTATAGGCAATGTGTCTCACGAACTGAAAACACCGCTTTTTACGGTGCAAGGCTATATATCGACTCTGATTGATGGTGCTGCCGAGGATCCAAAAATTAGAGATAAATACCTCAAACGTGCCGATAAAGGCGTCGAACGATTGCTCTATATTGTCAAGGATTTAGACATGATCACCAAATTGGAAGTGGGTGATGCCAACCTCACTCTTGAAACGTTTAATATCATTGAATGCATTACCAATGTATTTGATTTGCTCGAAATTAAAGCAGAGAAAAAAAACATCTCTTTATTACTAGATAAAGACTATCCAGCTCCGATTATGGTGAATGCCGACCGTCAACGCATCCAACAGGTGCTAACCAATTTGGTAGTCAACTCTATAAAATATGGCCATCAAAATGGTACCACCGAAATTAGTGTGGAGGATTTAAATTCTGATAAACTTATTGTTCGAGTGACCGATAATGGCGAAGGGGTAGAAAACAGTCATTTGACGCGTTTGTTTGAACGCTTTTATAGAGTTGATAAAAGCGGATCTAGACAAGAAGGTGGCTCAGGTCTTGGTTTGTCCATCGTCAAACACATCATTGAAGCCCATGAGGAAAAAATTTATGTGGAGAGTAAACTCGGCATTGGAAGTGAATTCTCGTTTACACTTCAAAAACAAAAGGAGTAATCCAGATTAGTTTACGTATTTTTGTCAAAAATTAATACAAGTGGGCAGTAAAAATAAACTCAAACGATTCAACGAAAACGCCACATTTCACAATGTGTTTCAACCCAAACGCGAAGAATTGGTTGATGCGGAATATCCGCTTAAAGGACAATGGAATCAGCAGTTTTTCAAAAACAACAACCCGTTGGTTTTAGAACTCGGCTGTGGAAAAGGCGAATATACCGTGGGTCTTGCCGAACGGTATCCAAATAAAAATTTCATTGGCATAGATATTAAAGGCGCTCGATTTTGGAGAGGGGCCAAAACCGCCATTGAAAATGACTTGCCCAATGTGGCATTTATTCGTGCACAAATAGAATTGGTAGAACAACTGTTTGCTGCTAATGAGGTCGATGAAATATGGATCACATTTCCGGACCCTCAAATAAAATACAAGCGTACCAAACACAGAATGACTAACGATGCCTTTTTAAAACGATACAAAAATATTTTAAACGCAGACGGCATCGTGCATCTAAAAACCGATAGCGAATTTATGCATGGGTATACCCTAGGACTTTTGCACGGTCAAGGGCACGACGTTCAGTATGCTAACCATGATGTATACCGTCAAGAAGGCAGTCCCGAGGAAGTGACCGCCATCCAAACCTTTTATGAAAATCAATATTTGGCCACCCAAAAAGCAATTACGTATATTAGATTTAAAATCAATTAAATTTTGGAGATATCCATTGTATTTCTTTTGGGCTTATCATTAGCGTTTATTGGGATTATTCCGCCTGGAATGCTCAATATGACCGCTGCTAAAATTAGCCTCAAAGAAGGTTACGCAAGAGGGTTTGTATTTTCAATTGGTGTTTGTATAATTGTAGCCGTTCAAACCTACTTAGCAACTATATTCGCCAAATACCTAAACCAACATCCCGATGTGATTGATATCCTAAAACGGGTGGCGTTGGTGATTTTTATTTTAATTTCAATATACTTTTTACTTGCAGCCAAAAACAATGCCAATATTGAGAAAGAGTACACGTCTAAAAGTAAAAAAAGTCGTTTTTTTCAGGGCCTATTGATGTCTGCTTTAAATGTGTTTCCAATTCCGTATCAAGCCTATCTTGTAACCACACTATTGTCCTATCATTGGCTTACTTTAGATCGCCTTACTATTGGAAGTTATGTTGCCGGAGCAACTTCAGGAACCTTTATGGCACTCTATGTGTATATATTATTTTTTGATAAAATTAAAAATTCTAAGATCACATCGCCTAGGCGGATGAATTATAGCATCGGAATTATAACGGCTATTATTGCGATTACAACCTTAGTAAATATTATAAGAACCCATTAATCTATATGTCAACCGAACCAACGTTTTTTGATAAATGTTACGAAGTAGCCCGCCAAATTCCTTTCGGTCGTGTGACAAGCTATGGTGCTATTGCCACCTATCTTGGTGCAGCGCGATCTGCACGAATGGTTGGCTATGCAATGACAGCGTCTCACGGAAAAGACGTGCCAGCACATCGGGTAGTGAATCGAAAAGGCCTTTTGACAGGTAAACACCACTTTGATGGCACTAACCTTATGCAGCAATTGTTAGAAAGTGAAGGTTTACAGATTATAGACCATCAAATTCAACAGTTTGAAACCGTGTTTTGGGATCCCGCAAAAGAACTCTAGTCTACAAGAGCATCATTTCCTATAATCCACTTCTGTTTTAAAACATTTCACTGTATA
>JABAYZ010000276.1 GCA_018608735.1 Flavobacteriaceae bacterium
CTCATCCCATCAGCACTTTCTGATGAAATTCTGTTTTTAACAGAATCTTTGGCCATCATATAATTGACCGTAATATGTTTTCCAACGTCTCTAATAAAATCTAAAAAGGAAAAATCTTTCATCCAGTCATAGTTATTGACAAGGACTGCAGCATTTTTTTCACCGTTATCAAAATTCAAAAAATGGGCAAGTTGGGTTTTTATCGCTTTTTGATTGTGACGCAGTGTTTTTTCATCCAAAAAATTACGTTCAGTAGATTTTCCAGAGGGGTCTCCAATCATTCCAGTTGCACCGCCTACCAATGCAAATGGCTTATGTCCACACTGTTGGTAATGTGCCAATAACATAATTGGAACAAGATTTCCAATGTGTAAAGAATCCGCTGTGGGGTCAAAACCCACATAAGCACATCTCATTTGCTCTAACAAATGGTCTTCTGCTCCGGGCATCACATCATGGATCATTCCTCTCCAACGTAAGACTTCAATAAAATTACTGGTCATTAGTATATATTTAATTAAGACAAAGATAACAGATTCATGAGTGACAAGAAAAGAAAAAATAGTAATTTAGTGCTATGATATTAGTTACTGGAGGTACTGGATTGGTGGGAAGCCATTTGTTGTTTGAGCTTACAACGTCTGAACAAAAAATTCGTGCCATTTATCGAACCAAAAAATCCATTGAAAAGGTAAAAACTGTTTTTTCCTATTATACGGATAATGTAGACGACCAATTTAATAGAATCGAATGGCTAGAAGCAGATTTGAATAATCTTCCAAAACTCGCTGATGCATTTGAGAATATAACTCACGTCTACCATTGTGCAGCTTTAATTTCATTTGACCCTAAAGATTATTACAAACTACGCAAAACTAATGTTACTGGAACTGCAAACATTGTAAATTTATGTGTGATTAATGCGATTGAGAAGTTATGTTATATGAGTTCTGTGGCCACACTAGGATTTGATCCTATTAAAATTACGGAGGAAACGACTTGGAATTCTGAAGGAAATCAAAGTGTTTATGCGATGACAAAACACGAAGCCGAAATGGAAGTTTGGCGTGGAGTTCAAGAAGGAGTTCCTAGTGTTATTGTAAATCCAGGTGTGATTTTAGGTCCTGGATTTTTTGACAGTGGAAGCGGACTCCTATTTAAGCTTGTTCATAAAGGGCTTAAATATATTACTAATGGGGTTTCTGGGTATGTAGGTGTTAGTGATGTTGTAAAAAGCATGCTATTGTTGATGCATAGCAGTCAAAAAAATGAACGCTATATTATGGTTGCTGAAAATCTTTCGTTTTTAGATTTAACAACTCTAATTTCAAACGCTTTCAAACAACCGCCTACCAAAAAAACTGCTACTAAGTGGATGCTTTCTATCGCCTGGCGATGGGATTGGTTGAAACAGAAATTAACGGGAGGAAAAAGACAGCTTACAAAAAATTTATGCAAGTCCTTAAGCATAAAAAACTACTACAGTTCAGAGAAATTTTTAGAGGAGGAAAGCGCATTCAAATTTAAGCCTATTTCAGTTCTAATTCCTGAAGTGTGTCACCTTTTTTCGGAAGGGCTTTAAATTTAGCGTTTTTCATTTTTGGGTGTTTTAAACCCAAAGTATCTATTTTGGCTTGCTTACTTTTTTTTATAGAATCTTTAATTCGTTTTTGCGCTTTCAGCAAAGCCTCGTGTGTTGTTTTTTCAGCCGTCAATTTTTGCTCTAGTCTGTCATAAATGGATTTATAGGTGTCACTATTATAAGTGTAATATGCGTTACTCTCCGTAAATTGAATACTGTCAATATTATGTTTGTTGTAGACATATTCCTTAGGATTTTTGATGCTTTTTTCTAGCAATTTTTTATTAATTCCTTTTGCGGAATTTATAAGCATTATATCATATAAAATGTCAACCATTTGGTCCTCTGAAATCAGATTAGATGGTTTTTTTACTGCTGATTTTCCACAGGATAAGCATAAAAAAGTAATCGCTATTAAAAGAATTGCTTTCATCTATCAAAAGTTAAACGCATAGCTGCGTTATGATTTGTAAAGTGTGCATTATCATACACAATAGTACCGTTTAATATTGTGTGTGTAATACGAGATTTGAAAGTAGAACCTTCAAAAGGTGACCAGCCACATTTATACAAAATATTGGCTTTGTTTACGGTCCAAGGATTGTTTGGATTTACGAGGACTAAATCTGCAAAATACCCTTCTCTGATATAGCCTCTTTTCTCGATTTGAAATAAAATTGCGGGATTATGGCACATTTTTTCGACCATTTTTTCAATCGATATTTTCCCATTATGGTAGGCTTCCATCATGGCTACCAAAGCATGTTGAACTAAAGGCCCCCCCGATGGTGCCTTCATATAAGTGTTTGATTTTTCCTCAAAAGTATGTGGCGCATGATCCGTAGCAATGACATCTATTTTATCATTCAAAAGTGCTTTCCATAAGGCCTCTCTATCATTGGTGGATTTTACGGCAGGGTTCCATTTAATGAATGTTCCCTTTTTATCATAATCTTCATCGGAAAACCAAAGGTGATGCACGCATACTTCTGCGGTAATTTTTTTTTCTTTAAGGGGTTTTTTATTAGAAAATAACGCAGTCTCTTTTGCGGTAGACAGATGAAAAACGTGTAAACGAGCGCCTGTTTTTTTGGCAAGCTTAATCGCTTTTGAAGACGAAATATAGCAGGCTTCTGCACTTCGAATCTCTGGATGACATTTCATAGGGATGTCCTCTCCATAGGTTTCGAGATACTTAGCAGTGTTTTGTTTAATTGTGGCTTCATCTTCACAGTGAACCGAAATTAATAAATCTGTACTTTTAAATATTTTTTCGAGAACTTCTGGGTTATCAACCAGCATATTTCCTGTTGAAGACCCTAAAAACAACTTAAGCCCAGCAACTTTTTGTGAATCTACTTTTAGAATTTCTTCTAAGTTATCATTTGTACCACCAAACATAAATGAATAGTTTGCAGAGGAGGTTTCCGCTGCTATCTGAAATTTATCTTCTAATTTTTCAATGGTTGTGGCCTGCGGAATGGTATTTGGCATTTCGATAAAAGAGGTGATCCCTCCTGCAATAGCTGCTCGAGATTCGGTTTCAATTGTGGCCTTGTGGGTCAAACCTGGCTCTCTAAAGTGAACTTGATCGTCAATAACACCTGGAATAAGGAAATTATTTTCGGCATCAATGATCGTAACATTTGAGTTTTTGACGCTGATAGAGCTAGAGATTTCTTTGATATATTGATCCTCAATTAACACATCGCCTTCGAAGATTTTCCCTTCATTGACAATACGAGCATTTTTTATGAGTGTGGTTTTTTTGTGCATTTATGAGCTTCCTAAAATTGTTTTTAATCGCATTGTTATGACTCCTAGTATTGCTTCTTTTATGATGCCTTTGCTAAGCTTAGAAACCCCATGGAGTCGATCGGTAAAGATAATTGGGATTTCTTTGATAATAAAGTTTTTTTTATGCGCAGTATATTTCATTTCAATTTGAAAAGCATAGCCTACAAATTTAATGGTATCTAAATCAATTGTTTCCAGTACTATTCGCTTATAACAGACAAAACCAGCAGTAGGATCGAGCACTTTCATCCCTGTAATTAGACGTACATATATAGAGGCAACGTATGATAATATAATCCTTGACAACGGCCAATTAACAACATTCACGCCTTTTATATAGCGAGATCCAACGGCCACATCGGCATTTTGCACTTTACAGGCGTCGTATAGACGCTGAAGGTCTTTTGGATTATGGGAAAAATCGGCGTCCATTTCAAAAATAAACTCATAATTTCGACTCAAACACCATTTGAAACCTTCAACATAAGCGGTTCCTAAACCGAGTTTTCCTGTGCGTTTGAGTAAAAAGAGCCGATCGGCATATTGGAGCTGAAGCGCCTCAACTTTTTGAGCTGTTTGATCTGGTGAATCATCGTCTACAACCAAGACATGTACCGCATTATATTGTGTAAATACTGCACTTATAATAGATTCTATATTTTCAACCTCATTATAAGTTGGTATAATGACAATAGCGTCTTGCATTGGGTAGAAATTTTTAACAAAAGTAAGTTATTTTTTGCGGACTCTTTTTATAAATATTCTTCATAGCTTTGTGTATGCTTAGAGAAGTTCTATTTAACGATTTGTACACCATAATTATTGTCATTAGTCTCACAATGATCGTATGCGCTAAGCTCATAAACAGCAACCGGTTTTCTGATTTTCTAAGGCTCATTGGAACTACAAATTATTTGAGAATTTATTTTAAAGACCATAAGTTTTTTGACCCCTTTGATGTTGTACTATTTTTGAACTTCTGCATAAATGCGGCGCTGATTAGTGTACTTACCTACACAATCTTCATCCAGGACATTGACATAAATTACTTGTTATTTTTAAAGTTGGCTTTACTATTTGGCGGAGGGGTTTTGATAAGAATTTTAATAAAGTTAGGAATAGGTCTAGTATTTGACATCAAAATTTTGTTTAATAGTTATGTGTTTCAACAGCTTAGTTTTTTAAATTATTTAGGGATGATATTACTTCCTTTAAATGCTTTACTGATTTATGGAGCACCCGCTAACAGTAATTTATTGGTCCTCATTTTAGCTATTTCTGGTTTAATTTTAGGCGTTGGTTTTTTAAAAACATTTAAATCTTATCAAAATTTACTTATCAATAATTTGTTTTATTTTATTTTGTATCTTTGCACTCTCGAAATTGGGCCATATATAATATTGTATGCGCTTTTTCCATTGGATATAAACTAACCCTCTAGAGTAATTGATCTATGAAAGTAAAAACCATTTTGGTGTCTCAACCTGAACCAAAAGTTGAAAACTCTCCTTATTTTGATTTACAGGAAAGACAAAAAGTAAAAATTGATTTCCGTCCCTTTATTCATGTTGAAGGGGTTACTGCAAGAGAAGTTCGATTACAAAAAGTTGATTTTACCAGCTACTCTGCAATAATCATGACGAGTAGAAATGCGATTGACCACTTTTTTAGAGTCGCAGAAGAAATGCGATTTAAAGTGCCTGATAGCATGAAGTATTTTTGTCAGTCGGAAGCAGTAGCTTTTTATTTACAAAAATATGTCGTTTACCGCAAACGAAAGATTTATGTAGGGAAGCGTAATTTCGCCGATTTGTCTCCATTAATAAAAAAATATAAAGACGAGCGATTTTTATTACCGTCTTCAGATAAATTAAAACCTATTGTTCCAATAATACTCGACGAGCTTGGTGTTAAATGGAAACAAGCCGTGTTTTATAATACTGTGATCAGCGACTTATCTGACTTAGCAGATGTGTATTATGACATCTTAGTCTTTTTTAGTCCATCTGGGATTGATTCTTTATTTCACAATTTTCCTAACTTCAAACAAAATGATACCCGTATCGCTGTTTTTGGAAACACTACCGTTAAAGCCGTTGAAAATAAAGGACTACGTGTAGATATTTCTGCACCAACTACAGAGATGCCCTCGATGACTATGGCGTTGAATAAATACATTCAAAACGTTAATAAGAAATAACATTTTTGAATCGTACACAAGCCAAAGCCTACTCGATGAGTGGGCTTTTTTTTTGTATATAACTCAACGCTTAGACCTCTAAAATAATTTCTTTTTAAGCTTCCTTAGCCTAGTTGAAGATACGCCCCACAAAAGAAACCCACTCATTACAGTGATCAATCCTAGAAGAGAAAAGGCTCTTAAGACTATTGTATTAAAATTATCGCGGGACTGGTAGTCCATCGTGTGGGTCATCCATAAAAAATCGAACCATCTCCAATCTCTGTGGCGTACGGTCTGAAACGCCCCGTCGGCATAAGAAACATAGGCCGTTATGGCATCTGGATGGGTGTAATTAATAGCATATGCAGGGAGGGGTCTACCCCGATATTCATGATGTGCATCTGTGGAGTGAATCACATCAACAGATAAAACTTCGAGTTCTGGAATCATGTTTTGACTCGCCACATAAAGGGCTTCTTCTTTGGATATACCATTACGTTTTTGAGAAGAATAGGCATTGTAAAGGGTTGTGCCATTAATCCAATAGTGGGGCACACCATTCAAATCTCGAAGCGAAATATAGTGAATATTGAGCTCTGAAAATGCATCATTAGGCGCTAACAAGTTAGAAAACGCAAGGGGATTAGGTTCTATCCTGTACGCATCACCATGAATTTCATCAATATCCGTCCAACTAAAATAAAGCCCACTAACTGTCCAAAAAATAAACTGGACCCCTAAAAACAGGCCTAAGTAACGGTGGGATTTACGGATGTATCCTTGTGTTCTCCGATTTAGTGCCAAGTATTTATTATTATATATTACAACTCATATCGTCACCACAACACATCGGCGACTTGATTTTACCTTCGCACGTTGGACATTTAGACACTTGAACTTGAGACCCATCAGGCAAATCAATTGTCCCATTTTCTAAAGGTACATCACAGTTTCCACAAGTGGCTTTAACAGCCATTCCACATTGTTTACATTCGTAAGTATTCATCGTTTTAAGTTTTAAGTTATTATGTAATTAAAATTTATTTTAAGTTCAAGAAAATGCGACATAAATAAAAACACCATACAGAAATACCAGCAAAAGTCCTTCTGTTTTTTTAATTTGATGGCGTTTTAACACTAATGCTAAAGGTAATAAAAGTCCAGCAAATACTAGCATCCATATAATGTCTCTGGAAAGAATTTCTGGATCTTCGACACTAATAGGTTTAATCATCGCTGTGAGTCCTAGAACCGAACCAATATTAAAAATATTTGAGCCAATTAAATTCCCTAAAGAGATTGCTTTTTCTTTTCGAAGCACAGCAATGACTGATGCAGCGAGCTCAGGAATACTAGTACCGACCGCAATTATGGATACCGAAATAACCGCTTCGCTGACGCCTATGGCTTGAGCAACCACAACCGCGCCATCAACTAGCCATTTGGCACCAAAATATAGCGTAACACCTCCTATAATTAACCATATTATAATTTTGAAATTTGAGGTGGACGTCAGGTCATCAATAGATTCGTCGTCTTCAATAGCCTCAGATTTTTTTAGCAAATAGATAACGAATAGGATTAAACTGATAAACAGAACCGCTCCTTCAACGGCGTCAAGTTGATTGTCATTACTTAAAAAATAATAAAAGGCAAGTGAAAAAATAATCAGGGCAGGCCAATTAAATTTATAAAAAGATTTGTCAATATAGATTGTACCAATCAGGGCAGTAATGCCAAGAACCATTCCTATGTTAGCAATATTGGACCCCACAACATTGTTTATCGCAATGGAGGGCAACCCGTTCAATGCAGCGTTTAAACTAACTAAAAGTTCAGGAAGAGAGGTTGCAAAGGATACTACAGTAAGCCCAATAACCATTTTGGAAACATTGAGCTTCAAAGAGAGCGCAACAGAAGCACGTACCAAGAATTCACCTCCTATAACCAGAAGGCCAAATCCAAGTAGCATCAAAACAATATCCATAATCCTTTTTTTTTAACGAAGATAAATCTAAGTTATGGAATTTATAAAAAATTAGAATAAGAATTTCTATTTTTGAAGTATGAATTCAAAAGCAGCTTTTAAAATCTTAGCAAAACTCAACAAACGCATACTTCCGAGTTTAACAAAAAAACGCGTTGACCTAAGTAAAGCAACAAAATCACAGATGGCGCTATTTGGATGGCGGCTATATGTGACCAAAAAGGCCTTGGACTAGTAGCTAATGGCAGCATATATAGGATATGGCCCAAGTTTTTTGTCCCCTTCCAAAAAGTCCAGCTTCATAATAAAATTACATTGCACAATTTGACCGCCTAAGGATTCTACCAATTTACATGCGGCTTGCGCTGTACCTCCAGTGGCTAGGACATCATCATGAATCAGAATTTTATCCCCTGGGCGTATCGCATCGTCATGCATTTCCAAAGTATCGGAGCCATATTCTAAATCAAACGACTGTGTAAGGACATTACGCGGCAATTTACCAGGTTTTCTGACGGGCACAAACGGAATATTCAAAGCTTGTGCCATGAGCATTCCAAAGAAAAATCCACGGGCTTCAATGGCCACCACTTTATCAATTTTTTTGTTTTTAAGGGGTTCTAAAAGAGACTCTAGACAAAGCCTTACGCCTTCTGGGTTTTCAAGTAAAGAGGTAATATCTTTAAATATAATTCCTTTTTTGGGAAAATCTGGAACGTCTGTGATGAAGGATTTTAAAGCTTCAGTGTGTGTTTTCATTTTAATATCTATCTGTTTTCTGCAAGTTTTAGAAGCGTATTGTGGTCCTTTATTTTAATGCGTTTTCCATCTGTAATAATCCAATCTTGTTTTTTAAAATTCATCAATGTTCGAATACAGGTTTCTTTGGCAGTACCCAAAATATTTGCAATATCCTCTCTGGTTAGAGTCATTGCAATAAAGCCTTCAGCATCGATCCCGAAATTCTTGTCAAGATATAATAACGCTTCGGCCAAACGTTGTTTGACTTTTTTTTGTGCTATGTTAACAATCACATTATCGGCAAACTTTAGATCCTTTGCCATTTGAAGAAGAATTGCTTTAGCAAACTGTGGGTTGTTATTAATATTTTCCAAAAGATGAGCTTTAGGGATAAAACACATTTCCATGTCGTTGATCGCAATAGCACTTAGATTCGTTTTTTCTTCAGTAATAACGGAGCGTTTACCTAACACCTCTCCTCGAGTCGCAATTTTTACGATGGTATCTTTTCCATTCTCACTCATTTTAGAAAGCTTCGACACCCCATCACGAACACAAAAAACGCCGTTGAGTTTCTCTCCTTCTTCAAATATAAAATTTCCTTTTTTTATGGATTTATAAACTTTACTATCCGAAATACGCTTTAACTGGTCTTTATTAAGAGACTTCAGCGCATTTAATTGCCTCACTATGCAATTCTCACATCGGTTTTCTTTATGATTTTCCATGTAATAAAAGTAACATTATTAATGTCATTTGGAAGAAAAAAATGATGAATTTTTAAAAATAACGCTATATGTAAAAAATTATTCAACTTTTGATTGGTGACAAAAGTCATCTTTTTTAAAGCGGCTTATCCACATCTTTGTACAAGAACCTAACTTAGAAATCCTATGGATGTGTGTTTCCATTGCGGTGATAAATGTACGACCACTACCATCAAGCATCAAGACCATTCTTTTTGTTGTTATGGTTGCAAAACCGTTTTTGATATTTTAAATGAAAACGACCTGTCGTATTATTACGAGTTGGAGACATCCCCTGGCAGTATTCCATCAAAATTTGATGGAAAATTTGATTATCTGAAAAATGAAAAAATTGCTCAAAAGCTACTGGAGTTTGATGAGCTTTCTACAAAAATAGTATCGTTTGTCATTCCCTCCATCCACTGCAGTTCTTGTATTTGGATCCTCGAAAATTTAAATAAGTTAAATCCAGACATAAAAACTACACACGTAAATTTCCCCAAGAAAGAGCTACGGATTAGCTTCTCATCAGAAAAACTAACGCTTCACCAACTCGTTCTTTTACTTTGTAAAATTGGTTATGAACCTTATATCTCCTTAAACGATTCCGATGACAAAACACCAGTCATTAATCGGAGTCTTATTTATAAATTAGGCGTCGCTGGTTTCGCCTTTGGAAACATTATGTTTTTGTCGTTTCCGGAATATTTTGAAGTCTCCGAGTTTTGGCTGGACCGCTACAAACCTGTGTTTAGGTGGCTCATTTTAATATTTTCTATCCCTGTGGCATTCTATTCAGGCAGTGATTATTTGATTTCGGCCTATAAGAGTATTCGCTCAAAATTATTAAACATTGACGTTCCTATTGCCATCGGCATTTTGGTGCTTTTTTTTCGCTCAGCAATTGAAATTGCAATGGACTGGGGTTCTGGATTTTTGGACAGTATGGCGGGATTGGTGTTTTTCTTATTGATTGGTAAATTTTTTCAGCAACAAACCTATGCTTTTCTCTCTTTTGAAAGAGATTACAAATCTTACTTTCCAATTGCTGTCACCCGATTGATAAAAGACACTATTTCTAAAGACAAACGAGAGACTCATGAAGAGCAAGCTCAAGTTTATGACTTAGTGGCTGGCGATAGAATTATCATTAGAAATAACGAATTGATTCCGGTAGATGGGGTCTTAATTAGGGGAACTGTTCTAATTGATTATAGTTTTGTAACAGGGGAAGCTGAACTTGTTTCGAAACAGCCTGGAGATTCCTTATTTGCAGGGGGGCGACAGCAAAGTGGCGTGATCGAAATGGAGGTCTTAAAATCTGTTGAGCAAAGCTATCTAACCCAATTGTGGTCCAATGAAATTTTTAGTAAAAACAGTGCAAGTAGGTTCCAAACCTTAACAGATCAAATTAGCAAACGGTTTACGATGAGCATTCTTGGTATTGCTACTTTGGCAACACTGTTTTGGGTCATTTACAACCCTTCGGAGGCTTTGACTGTTTTTACGGCCGTACTTATCGTTGCTTGCCCTTGTGCTATCGCTCTAGCAGCCCCTTTTACACTTGGAAATCTTTTACGCATTTTTGGGATTCATAAATGTTACGTCAAAAATAGTGGGGTGATTGAGCAACTCGCAAATATCGATACCGTCGTATTTGACAAGACAGGAACCCTCACTACAAATCATAAAAATGTAATTACGTATGAGGGGATCCAGCTTACTGAAGAAGAACAGTCCTTGTTGACCTCAACCTTACGCGCTTCCAACCATCCTTTAAGTCGTTCTTTATATCATTTACTTCAGGAACATCACATTCATACCCTTGATGATTTTCAGGAAGAGGTTGGACAAGGAATTGTTGGGGTACTCAACCAAAATAAAATCAAAGTTGGTTCCTATGCTTTTGTGTCTAGTGACCCCTCTAAATTTATTTCTACAACACAAAATCAAACCAGCGTACATATCAGTACAAATGACACTTATAAAGGCTGCTATATATTTTTTAACGAATATCGGGAAGGCATGCAAAAGGTGTTTCAATCGTTGGCTAAAGACTGTAAACTTGCGGTGCTTTCTGGGGATAATGAGGGCGAAAAACATCATTTAAAAGAGATGCTCCCCCTACATACGGAGCTTATTTTTAATCAGAAACCGATCGATAAACTCAATTATATAAAAACACTGCAAGCAAAAAGCAGAAATGTATTGATGGTTGGAGATGGCTTAAATGATGCGGGGGCACTTGCTCAGAGCGATGTTGGGCTTGTAATTTCAGAAAATATCAATGTGTTTTCACCCGCTTGTGATGGTATTTTGGAGGCCACTCGATTTAAAGATATCCCTGCATTTATCTTTCTCTCTCAAAAAGGAAAAAAGATTATTATGTATGCTTTCATTTTCTCACTCTGCTATAACCTTATCGGATTAGGCTTTGCTGTTTCAGGACATCTTAAACCCATTGTCGCAGCGATTTTGATGCCTTTAAGTTCCATAAGTATTGTTCTATTTACCAGCATTTATACATACATCCTGGGAAGAAAATTTAAACTAAAAAACAATTGATATTGAAAACTATTTTAGAGAAAACCTTTAAAGCTGACAAAAGTCATCTTTTAAGAAAATCACCTACAGTAATTTTACATTATAATTTAAAACAACTATGAGTATTATTTATTTACTACTTGCAATAAGTGTAGCTGTTGCACTTCTCTTTTTTGTGGCCTTTGTTATATCGGTAAAAAACGGACAGTATGATGACACCTATACACCTTCAGTGCGCATGCTTTTTGAGGATGAAATTGTCAAAAAAAAGCCTCAAATCGCCACCAAAACCAACGAAAAAACACAAATGACTGATCAACTAAAATAACTATGGAATTACAGAAATTTTATTACGATAACAAGATTGTAAGTAAGTTTATCATCGCCACAATGTTTTGGGGTATAATAGGGATGAGTATTGGACTTCTTTTAGCTTTTATGTTTATATTCCCTAATATCACAGATGGTATTTCTTGGCTGAGTTTTGGACGTTTACGCCCTTTACACACCAACGCCGTCATTTTTGCATTTGTTGGAAACGCTATTTTTGCAGGGGTCTATTATTCCACCCAACGCTTACTTAAAGCTCGTATGTGGAAAGATTGGTTAAGCAATTTAAATTTTTGGGGCTGGCAAGCCATTATAGTAGGAGCCGCAATTACGCTTCCATTAGGGTACACAACCTCCAAAGAATATGCAGAGTTAGAATGGCCATTCGATATTGCTATTGCTTTAATTTGGGTCGCTTTTGGTGCCAATTTAATTGGGACTATTTTAAAACGAAGACAACGACATTTGTATGTTGCCATATGGTTTTATTTGGGGACTTTTGTAACCGTTGCAGTGTTACATATAGTAAATAGTATAGCACTTCCAGTCAGTGCACTCAAAAGTTATTCGATGTATGCGGGCGTACAGGATGCGTTGGTACAATGGTGGTATGGTCATAATGCCGTCGCGTTCTTTTTAACCACCCCATTTCTTGGTTTGATGTATTATTTTCTACCGAAAGCTGCCAACAGGCCAGTGTATTCCTATAAATTATCAATCGTTCATTTTTGGTCATTAATCTTCATATATATATGGGCTGGCCCACATCATCTTCTCTATTCTGCTTTGCCTGACTGGGCACAAAACCTTGGCGTTGCTTTTTCAATCATGCTAATTGCACCGTCTTGGGGTGGGATGATCAATGGACTCCTCACCTTACGTGGAGCTTGGGACAAGGTTCGTACAGATCCTGTTTTAAAGTTCATGGTAGTCGCTGTGACCGGCTACGGAATGGCCACTTTTGAAGGCCCAATGCTATCTCTTAAAAACATAAACGCAGTGGCTCACTTTAGTGATTGGATTGTTGCACATGTTCATGTGGGTGCTTTGGCTTGGAACGGATTCTTAATTTTTGGAATGGCATACTGGCTAGTTCCAAAATTATTCAAAACAACACTCTGGTCTACCAAGTTTGCAAACTGGCATTTTTGGATCGGAACACTAGGAATTATTTTGTATGCATTACCAATGTATGTTGCAGGATTTGTTCAAGCTTCGATGTGGAAACAATTCAACCCAGATGGAACGCTAACGTATGGTAATTTTTTAGAAACAGTCACTGAAATCATTCCTATGTATTGGATGCGTGCCATTGGAGGCACCCTGTTTATTGTGGGCGCTTTAATAGGTGTTTATAATATCATAATGACCGCTAGAACAGGCTCTAAAGTTACCGATGAACTTGCCGAAGCAGCACCGCTTCAAAAAGTCACGAAAAAAAGAACTTCTAAAGAAGCCTACCATACTTGGTTAGAAAGACGCCCAGTCAAATTAACCATTTTTGCAACCATTGCCATTCTGATTGGTGGTGTTGTACAAATCATTCCATCGCTCATTGTGGATGATTATATTCCTGTCATTTCGAGCGTCAAACCTTATACACCTTTAGAGTTAGAAGGCAGGGATATTTATATACGAGAAGGTTGTGTGGGTTGTCATTCACAAATGATTCGCCCATTCAGAAGTGAAGTTGAACGCTATGGCGACTATGCCAAAGCAGGCGAGTTTGTGTACGACCACCCCTTTCTTTGGGGGAGCAAACGGACGGGACCCGATCTTTTACGGATCGGTGGGAAATACAGCGACAACTGGCATTTGAATCATTTTTACGACCCACAAACAACCTCTTCAGGCTCTATCATGCCCGCTTATAAATGGCTGATTAAAAACAAATTAGACAAAAGTTGTACAGTAGCAAAAATGGAAACGATGGTAGCACTCGGAGTTCCTTATACAGAAGAAGAAATTGAGACTGCTCAACAATGGATGCTGGAACAAGGCACCAAAATAGAGCGGAATTTATATAGCGATCCCGATTTCGCAAAAACCTATGAAGCGGACAAGCAATATGCAGAAGAAAATAATGAAGACTTTATTGAGATGCGCAATCGAGAAGTGGTCGCACTCATTGCTTATTTGCAACGCCTTGGAACCGATATAACAGTAAAAACAGGAAGTACATCTCAAACAGATTTAAATAAATAAGCTATGTTAAAATATGTAAAAGGCAACCTAGAAAACATTGATGGCGTACAGGTTTATCCAATGATTTCATTACTTATATTCTTTATCTTTTTTGTGGTGCTGTTCTGGTGGGTGGCTACCGCAAACAAAGCACACATTGAAGAGGTGAGTCACCTCCCTTTAAATGACGATACTATCAACCCAAATTAATCAATCTTATGAAAACGACCGCATCAATTTTAAGAGTTTTGGTAGTGGCCCTCATTGGGTATCTATTTTTGAATTGGATAGGCACTACCGATGAAGCTTCCGCCTTTCAAGATCAACCTTGGTTGTGGGCTCTCTATGGATTTCTCATTTTTATTCATATCGCAGGAGAAGTATGTATAGGTACCTTACAAAGAATTTTGTACCAAATACTATCTCCAGAAGCCAAAAAGAGATATGACGAAGAAATAGCCTTAAAAAAGGCAAATCAATTCAAATGGATAAAAAACAGCTACAAAGCTGCACTAGGAAGTAAAGCTAGAGAAGAAGAGTTTGATATCATTCTAGACCACAACTATGACGGTATCCAAGAATTAGACAACAAATTACCGCCGTGGTGGGTATATGGTTTTTATGCTACTATTTTATTTGCCGTGGTCTATCTCGTTCGATTTGAAGTATTGAACGAATACGATCAGATTGAAGAATATGAGCTCGCAGTTGCAGACGCTAAAATCGAAGTTGAAAAATGGAAAAAAACCGCCAAAAATCTAGTGGACGCTAGTACCGTAACTGTTCTTACTGACCAAAGTGATTTAAAAGCAGGAAAAGCCATTTTTACAACCAGCTGTGCTGTTTGCCACAAAGCAGATGGCGGCGGAGGTATTGGCTCCAACCTAACCGATGAGTATTGGATCTCAGGAGGTGGTATTAAAAATATTTTTAATACCATTTCTGAGGGCGGTCGGAGTGGGAAAGGAATGATTGCTTGGAAAAATGAGCTAAAACCTTTAGAAAGAGCGCAAGTAGCCAGCTACGTGTTAAGTTTTCAAGGAACAACTCCTGATGAGCCTAAAGAAGCAGAAGGCGAATTATGGGTAGACTCTGAGTGATTAAATTCATCTTCAATAAAAACTAAAGAGAGCGTCTTATAGACTCTATAAACTTAAAATTGTGATGAAAAATTAAGACAACCCAATGCTAGTTATAAATGAAATATCTGAATCGCTCTCAAAAAGCAAAAAACCGCTTATCAAGCAAATCTATGATAAAGCAGACAAAATGCTCTATGTTATCGGGTTGCGTAGTGGAGTAGAATTAGCAGAACACCTAACTACCGCAAAAGCTAAAATAATGGTCGTACAAGGAGAAATTGACTTTAATACGGCAACTTCTAGTTACCGCTTGGAACGTTTTGATACCTTTGAAATTCCTTCAGACACAAAGCATTCTGTAGTGGGCGTATTTGATGCCATTTTTTTACTACTTCTAAGAAAATCGAATAGAAATCCATAATGGCTGAACAGGGACAGGATAATTTTAGAGACACCATTGGAACCTTAAACAACGAAGGAAAACGTGCTTGGGTATTTCCGAAAAAACCAGATGGAAAGTGGTATGACTACCGAAAGTATGTCAGCTATGTCTTACTTGTTTTTTTATTTGCTGCACCCTTTGTGAAAATAAGCGGTAATCAGTTTTTAATGTTTAATGTGCTCGAACGTCGTTTTAATATTTTCGGGATGCCATTTTGGCCACAAGATTTTCACATATTTGTGATTATGATGGTAGTTGGAGTGGTATTTATCATTTTATTTACCGTTGCTTTTGGCCGCTTGTTTTGTGGCTGGATCTGTCCACAAACCATTTTTATGGAAATGGTTTTTAGAAGAATTGAGTATTGGATTGATGGTGATAGAGGTAAACAAATTCGCTTATCAAAACTGCCCTGGAATGCAGAGAAAATAAGAAAAAGAGTCCTTAAATGGACGGTGTTTTTTATCATCTCGTTCCTGATTGCAAATGTATTTCTTGCCTACCTCATAGGAAGTGACGAACTGCTAGGCTATATTTTAGATGGACCCTTAAAACATCAAAATACGCTTATTTCTTTGCTTATTTTTACGGGAGTTTTTTACTTTGTTTTTGCTTGGTTTAGAGAGCAGGTTTGCATTATTGTGTGTCCGTATGGACGCTTACAAAGCGTGTTACTAGACAACAAATCTATTGTCGTTGCTTATGACCATAAACGCGGTGAAAAAGAAGCGGGTCGGGCTAAGTTTAAAAAAAATGAAGAGCGTCCAGCCACTGGAAAAGGGGACTGCATCGATTGTTTTGCTTGCGTACACGTCTGCCCTACAGGGATAGACATTCGGAATGGCACGCAGTTAGAGTGTATCAATTGTACGGCCTGTATTGATGCCTGTGATCATATGATGGAAGCGGTTAATTTACCCAAAGGTCTCATTCGTTATGACAGTGAAGACTCCATTGAAAAGAACCAAAAATTTAGTTTCACCCCCCGACTTAAAGGCTATACGGCAGTCTTAGGCATTGTCACCGCAATCCTCATTGGGATGCTTTTTTTACGCAATGATATAGAAGCGCAGTTTCTCAGGTTGCCTGGGGAATTGTATGAACATAAAGAAAACAATATCATCAGCAATGTGTATACTTATAAAATTTTCAATAAAACAGTTGCAGATATCGATAGGATTCGGTTTGAACTTTTATCCCATAAAGGAACTATAAAACTGGTATCTCACAGTGATTTTACAATAGAAAAACAAGGCTTTTCCAAAGGCACACTTTTTATTGAGATAAATGCGAGCGCATTAACAGGCGATAAAGACCGATTAAAAATAGGCATTTATAGTGGCGAGCGTCTTATTGAAACCATCACAACTGCCTTTTTAGGGCCTAGAAGTTATAAATAAACATTATGAGCATGAAAAAAATGACATGGAATTGGGGAACAGGAATCGTACTAGCAATGCTAGGCTTTATAGGCTTTATTCTCTACTTTGTAATTACGATGAGTACGGATAAAAAATACAGTCACGATCTGGTTACAGAAGACTATTACGCCAAAGAAATGGCGTATCAAAACGAAATTAATGCGGAAACAAATACACGCAATCTCATTGAAAGAATAAAAAGTAAAAAGGTGTCGAATGGTTGGGAACTTAGGTTTCCTAAAGAATTTGATACCGATAAAATTAAAGGAACTATTGTTCTGTACAGGCCTTCTAATCAACAATTGGATTTTGAATTGCCTTTAGTTTTTGAAGATCATGTATTTCATATTCCAAACAACAACTTGATACAGGGTCGTTGGAATATTATTATGGAATGGGTCTATCAAGGTCAGTCATTTATGTATAAAGAAAAAATTGTGTATTAATGTTGTGGTCTGCACTTGTCCTAGGCATATTAGGAAGTTTTCATTGCATTGGCATGTGTGGTCCTATCGCCTTCTTATTGCCTCTGGATCAAAGAAATAAAAACAAACGCATCTTTCAACTAATAAGCTATCATACGGGCCGATTACTCACTTATGGACTGCTGGGTTTTGTATTTGGACTGGCAGGAAAAAGCCTGAACCTTTTTGGAATTCAACAGCAATTATCCATTATTATTGGGGTAAGTATGATTGTGATGATTTTAATTCCTTCCAAAATTTTAAATCGCTATTATTTTTCAAAACCTATGTATACGTTCGTAGCAAAAGTAAAAAATGCGATGGGGGTATATTTGAAAAAAAAGAATTCAAAAACCTTTTTCACTTTGGGCTTTTTAAACGGCCTGCTCCCCTGCGGGTTGGTGTATATGGCGGTATTCGGTGCCTTGGCGAGTGGGGGTGCGACCTATGGCGCCTTGTATCTTGTGTTGTTTGGATTGGGCACCATTCCTTTGATGACGGTCGCTATTTATTTAGGAAATTTTTTAAAAGGAAAAGCAAAACAGAACATATTAAAGGCCATCCCTGTGTTTGTCGTTATCATAGGTTTGTTATTTATACTCCGCGGAATGGGGTTGGGTATTAAATATATATCGCCCTCAGATATGGTCACAGAACAACGAATCGAATCAAAATACGATTGCCATTAGTGACGCTTAGAATGATTGTGCTGGGTGTTAAAGTTCTTTTCTAAGGTTTTGTTCCCATGTCCATGACGATTGAATCATATCTTGTAGGTTCCGTGTTGCTTCCCAGCCTAAAGCGTGTTTAGCCAGCTCCGTAGCAGCAAATATTTCCGTAGCATCGCCTGGTCTACGGGCAGTGATTTCGTAGTTTAATGGGCTTCCACTCACGGCCTCAAATGCGTTGATCATTTCGAGTACCGAAACTCCTGTTCCGGTGCCTAAATTAAAAACCTCATAGGGTTTGGTAGCTGTTGCATTTAAAAGTCTTTGGAGGGCTTTTAAATGGGCTTCTGCTAAATCGACAACGTGAATATAATCTCTAATGGGTGTACCATCTTTTGTGGGATAGTCATTTCCAAATACCATTAATTTTTCTCTTACACCCGCAGCAGTTTGTGTGATGTAGGGCATTAAGTTGTTGGGGATTCCAGAGGGAAATTCACCTATCAGTCCTGACTCATGAGCGCCTATGGGATTAAAATACCGCAATGAGATTACGGCGACTTCAGATTGAGCATTTGTAAAATCTTCAAGAATTTCTTCTGCAATTTTTTTGGTATTGCCATAGGGTGAAAACGGACGTTGTACAGGGGCTTCTTCTGTAATTGGTATTAGAGATGGATTTCCATATACGGTTGCCGAGGATGAAAAAATATGATGATTGATCCCATTATCTTCTTGGGCTTTAAGAGTGTTTAGTAATGAAAAAAGATTGTTTTGATAATACATCAACGGGTT
>JABAYZ010000047.1 GCA_018608735.1 Flavobacteriaceae bacterium
TTTTGTAAGGTGTTTTACTAACTATATTATAATCACTAGCCTTTGAATTAAACATCGAAAATCCATCATGATGTCTACTAGTAATTGTAATATATTTCATTCCCGCATTTTTTGCTGTTTTAGCCCATTGAAATGCATCAAACTCAGTTGGATTAAATAATGAAGGTAATATTCCGTAAGTCTCCTTTGGAATGTTTTTTTTGTTCATTACCCACTCACCATCGCCCAAAATACTGTATACACCCCAATGAATAAAAAGTCCAAATCTTGCCGTCTCAAACCATTTTCGAGCTTCTAAATTTTCTTCACTTGGAACATATTTTTTAATTCCATTTTGTGCAGTACCGATTAGTGAAATCCATAAAGTAACGCATAAAAAAAGAGCTCTTTTGTTCATAATATGATACCTATATGCCTAAATTATGTTCTTTGTTAAATCTTTCACTTCAGCACAGCTCATTTGCTCCATAACTTGCGTTAATTGAGTTTTAAGCATGGCTATGGTGTGATCCCCTCCTTTTTTTCCCAAAGCCGAAACTCCATACATAAAAGTGCGTCCCGTGAAACTAAATTCAGCACCGCTTGCCATTACACGTGCTACATCGGCACCACCACGAATGCCACTATCCATCATTACTTTGATTTTATCTTTATATTGTGGGACAATGGTATTTAAGGAATCTATTGTAGCCTGACCTACATCAACTTGTCGACCTCCGTGATTTGACACAATAACTCCATCTATTCCAAGTTGATAGGCTTTTTCAACATCATGTATAGACTCAGCCCCTTTTAATACAAGTTTTCCTTTCCACAAATCGCGAATTTTTTTGATTTTTTCTTCATTTAGTCGACCAGAAAAAGTAGCATCCATAAATTTTGCTAATTGACTTAGATTTAAATTTTTGGGCATATAAGGTTTTAAAATCTCAAAACTAGGTTGTCCATTTATAAGTGTCTGCAGAGACCAATGTGGACGTTTCATGGCATTGATGATATTGGTTAATGTCATTTTTGGAGGCATGGACAATCCGTTGCGAATATCACGTGGTCGGTAACCAAATGAGGGTACATCTGCCAAAATCACCAATACTGGACATCCTGCAGTTTCGGCCCTTTTCAGGATATCTTTTGTTACACTTTCCTCTGCAGGGTGGTAAAGTTGAAACCATGCTTTTCCCTGTGTTATTTCTGCAATTCGTTCTATACTTGACGTTGTTACAGTACTTAATACAAAAGGAATATTATGGTCAAAAGCAGCTTTTGCCAAAATCTCAGGAGACTTTGGCCACATTAGTCCTTGCAGTCCAACAGGTGAAATACCAAAAGGGGCATCGTATGTATGTCCAAAAAGTTCAGTTTTCAAACTTGGTGCTTTATAATCCACTAAATATTTAGGCTTAAGCTCCACAGCTCTAATACGTTCGGTATTTTTTTTTAGATTAACATCGTCATTACAACCTCCATCTAAATATTCAAATGCAAATTTTGGAATTTTTGCTTTAGCCCGAAGACGCAAATCATCAACTGAAGGATACTTGTAGTTCATTTCCTGTTTCATATTTTTCTATGCATTTAAATCATAAATTTTATCCATCAATACCCATTTTTCATTTGGCTTACTATTGGGAAGGGATTGCTGAAATTCCCACATCAATGATTCCCATTCTTGAACTTTTGGATTACAGGCATCGAGCTTGGCTTTTCGATCAAATGAGAACGTTTCATCAACTTCTAAGATCATAAACAATCGATTACCTGTATGGAATATTTCTGCTTTTTGAATCCCTGAATCTTTGATACTTTGGTTGATTTCTTGCCACACTTGTTGATGATATTTTATGTAGGTGTTTATCTTTTGAGGATCGTCTTTTAAGTCTAAGGCTAAACAATATTTTTTTAAGGGTTTGGCCATTATTCTTGATTTTTAATTGCTCTATCCAAATGCGTATATCCGCCATCTACGTAAACCAATTGCCCAGTGGTATGACTTGAACAGTTTGAGAGCAAAAAAGCTACTGTATTTGCAATTTCAGATGCTGTTGTCATTCGTTTTTCTAATGGAATTTTTTTCGTAATTGAGTCTAGTTTTTCTTTAGGTTTTTCAAATGTATTAATCCATTTTTCATACAATGGGGTAAAACACTCAGCTACAATAACACAATTTACCCTAATCGAGTATGGTAATAATTCTACAGCCCACTCACGAGTAAGTGCATTTCTTCCTCCATTAGCCGCAGCATATCCCGAAGTCCCACCTTGTCCAGTGTCTGCAGTTTTAGACCCAATATTTACAATACTCCCTTTATTTTTTTTTAGCTCTGGAAGTACCAGTTGAGCCATTAAGTAGTAATGTGTCAGATTACGATTGATAGACTCCAAAAAATCATTGTAATTACCGTGTTCTAAACCAACCCCATCATTTACCCCTGCATTATTGACAAGTCCATCAATACGACCATAATTATCTAAAACCTCTCTTACAGATTTTTTACATTGTTCTGGGGATGTTAATTCTGCAAATGCATAACCAACTTTTAGTCCCATTTTTTGATATTCATTAATTACTTTTTCAATACTCGACTTATTTCGTCCAATAATTACAGGTTGTGCACCTTCTTTAGCCAAAAGAGATACGATACCTTTACCAATGCCTTTTGAACCACCTGTTACAATAATTACTTTATCTTTTAATCCTAAGTCCATATTATTAAAGATTATAAATTTTAATAGCATTAATACCTAAAACTTGCGAT
>JABAYZ010000077.1 GCA_018608735.1 Flavobacteriaceae bacterium
GTGTTGGATTTGATTCATAAAATCTTGAACGCCAAAGTTGTGTCCGTGCGTCCCAAGTTGTTTCATGATTATCAATTGCACGAACTTCGTCATCCGTAGCTGTATCAATTGATACACTTGAATCATCATAGAATAGATCACGCATTTTTTTGCACCAACTCAGTGTATTCGAAACAATCTTTTTTTTATCATTTTCGTCATTGCAAGTCATCCACGTTTTATCAATTGTCTTATACGTGTTTTCTAAATTATTCGCATAGGCAATAAGAGATTCAATCTCGGTATTTGATACTTGCATCTTCTTCGAGTTGTTGTCTTTGTCTTAAGTTAATTTAATTTTGGGGGGAGGCTTAGGATATCCAACTGGATTCACTTTCAATTTTGTTTGAAGCAATTTTACATTAAGAAAAAATGGCTAAACGCCTTTTTTCTTAACAACATTATTATTTTAATTAAAGTATAAGTTTCTCAATAAAATCACATAAATTTCTTGAACTAGCCGGCTGTCGTTTAATCGGTGGAGGTTTTAATAGTTCTACAGATTTATCAGGAGTGCGAGGTATCGCGATTTCATTAATATTATGATATGAATATCTAAGTAAATTAGATGCTCTAACAACTAATTTATCGCTTACAATCGGATTTTTTACTATTTTAATATCATTTTCAAAATCTTTTATATAGTAAATGGTTTTACATTTCTTGCAACTATTTTCATTTTCAAGATCTTTAACATAGTAATGGGTTTTACGTTTAACAATAGACATTGTATATTCACACTTCTATATTCACACTTCTATATCAACAAAGTGAGTTTGTTTCAATTTTTTCTTGTTGTCATTCACAAATTAAAGATATATACTGTAGATTATGAAAAAAAAAGAAGAACACTTATCACATCATTTCTTCCTTTTCTTTTTTTTCTTTCTTATTTACAATTGATTAAATCTTGAACGCCAAACCATAGTTCGATTTGACCACTTAGTTTCATGTTCTGTAACAGTAGAAAGTTCATTTACTGTAAATGGCTCTACATCCTCAAACATATCTCGGTTCCGTTTGCACCAACGCAATGTATTTACTACTGCGATTTTTTTTTCATTTTCATTATTACAGTTTTTCCAAGAATTTTCATAATCATTGTATTCTTTGTCTAGTTCATTTGATAACTCAAATAACGATAGTAGATCGTAGTTGCAAGTCATTTGATTCGTTTTGATTTGATTTAATTTTGGGGGAGGCTTAGAATGATGTAGGATAATTCACTTCAATTTTTTCTTGGATTATTATTTATACGTTGAGAGAAAAAAAGAAGCGGGCTTTACTATCCTCTTTTTTTTCTCTTTTGTTTGTTATTTACCACTCAAAAACAGTAGTAAATTTTGAGTTACCCCAAATATTCCATTTTAATCCTTCGAGGCATTCAAGGTCATCACCATCTGCGATTTTAAGATATTTTGACTCCGGGTTAGCCATTTCGCTCAACCACAATGATTGAACTTTTGCCGGGTTTCCAATACCGTGAAGATTTGCCTTGAAGTCATCATATGTGAAATTCATGTATTTCACACGCTCACCACGATATGATGCTTGCGAAATTGCCTTTCTCAGTTTCTCATGGTAAAGCTCAGTAAGCTTTAACATAAGAGCATCCTTCTTTTCTTCAAAACCCTTAAAATCACTTGATGTGTCTTTTTCATGTTTCTCGTTATTGAAGTTGTTGGCTTTTTCTTGCATCTGAGTGATGAACGACGACATTTGATAGTTGATTTGATTTGAGTGAATAACATAACATTATCACTGCAAACTCAATTCAATTTTTTCTTATTATATATTTATTTGTTTTGCCAAAATACAAATATAACTTTCAAAATCATCTACATTGTATAATCTTGGTGATTTGTCGAGAGAAAAAAAGCGGTTTGGCTCTTTTTCCTTTTTTTTGGTTTTTATAAAATTTTTTATTTATTCAACCCACATTTGGCTGATTTTTTCAGCATTTTCCTTAGACCAAGTAGTCGGGTCGGTTGAAGACTTTGTTGTGCTTTTTTGAGTTCCACGAAGCTTTGCTTTTTCTATGTTTCAACGCAGATTTATATAGCCAAATTTCACCCATTTTTCTGCTCGCATCTCGGCAGCACGAGCCAACGCATTTGCTTCGCGCATCAGCAATTCTTGGATTTTGGGATCATAGTCATCAATCTCTTCATCAGTTTTTGGGTCACAAAGGAGCTTCAAATTATCTAATTCATCTTCTTCCTTCTTAGCAGTTTCTTCGAGAAGAGCAACGCGCGCCATCATATCCTTCATAGCTTTCTCTTTCGCTTCAGCAAGCTCCTGCGCTTCAACCTGTAGTCTAACAATTTCTGCCTGGGCTTTTCTCTCATTTTCTTTTATCTCTTTTTTTTTTGCCTCGACGATTTCACCCGCCATTTTATTAATACCATAACCGTCCTTTGATAATGTTCCGTTGGTGATCCATTGTTTATTGTTTTCTGGCGCCCATCCGTTTCCATATGTCATAATCTCTCCAATTGCGCGAGTTGTCTCCCTGCAACTGCCCCAGGAGGTTACTTGACCCACCATAAGCATATCGACAATTTTGCTCAATTCGTTAATCTTGATTTCTTGGCTTTCGAATTTGTCTGCAATCTCTTTTGCGTTCATCAGTGCTACAGTGTTAGACGACATTTGATAGTTGATAGTTGATTTGATAACATCTAGACTTCTTGGTGCAAACCCAATTCAAT
>JABAYZ010000119.1 GCA_018608735.1 Flavobacteriaceae bacterium
GCGAAGCTGTCTGTTGAGCTTCATGATTTGGGGTACGATGTTTCAGTTATTTGTTTGCGAGATGAAATCACCTATCCCTATAAAGGTAAATTGTATAATCTCGGACTTGATAGTTCTAGACTAAAAATAGTCAAACAATTTTCTAAATTCATTAAATTTAAATCAGCGTACCAAAGCGCAAATGCAGCGTATTATATCGATTTTCGAATTAGAAGTCGTTTTTGGATGGAATTCCTATTAGATGTATTTGTTTTTGATGTATCAAAAATGATTTTTTCAATTCGTGTTTATAATATTCATTTACACATTCCGAAATTCAAATGGTTTTACAAACAGTATGATAAGGCACATGCTATTGTAGGGCCATCAAAAGGGATTGTATCTAAAATGACATCCACGTTTCCTTTTCAAAACTTAAATTATATCCCTAACTTTTATAATGCAGTTAAACACTCTGAAATGAATACAAATCCGTATTTAAACACACCCTATGTGTTAGCGGTAGGACGGTTAGATAATTCTACTAAACAGTTTGATAAACTTATAGGAGTCTATTCCAAAACAACCTTAGTAGATCATAAAATTCCGTTAATTATTATTGGAGAAGGAGATGATAGAGAATCCCTTGAAGAAACCATTAAACTATTTAAAATGGAAGGGTTAATTCGTCTTGAAGGATTTAAAAAAGAAGTTGATAATTATATGAAATTTGCAAATTTCTTAGTAATGTCTAGCTATGTAGAAGGGTTTCCAAACAGCATATTAGAATCACTCGCTGTAGGAACACCTGTAGTTTCTTTTGATTGTCCGTCAGGACCTTCAGAACTTATAATAGACGGAGAAAATGGGATTTTAGTTGAGAACCAAAATTTTGAAGCGCTTATCAATGCAATGGATAAAATGCATGCGGATACGACGTTTTATACACACTGTAAAAGTAGAGCTACCGCGTCAGTTGAAAAGTTTTCCGCAGAAAATGTAATTTCAAAATGGATTCAACTTCTAGATTAATAAGATGTTAATCTAATGTTTTTTTTCAAAAGGTATTTTTTAATATACCGTAGTCCTTTTAGGGCAAAAAGAGGTATGTTAAGTAATATTCGTTGACGAATTTTTAAATTAGACACATCCAATTGCTTTTTTAAAAGCGTTAAATTTTGTTGGTCATTTGCAGCTCGACAAAGAATAATTAAATAATAACGTTTGGTGTCCAGGTATTTTTTTAATGTAGGATATTGATCGGTGTGAACTTCGAACTGATCAAAATTCGGTAGTCTTTTCCCTTTTAATTCCGATTTAGTCATCTGGTTTGGGATGTCAAAATGAACGGTAGCCAATGGTTTATAACTATAGGCGAATTTATACTTTAAATTACTTCTAATAAAAAAGTCTACATCCTCGGCAAAATCAATTGCAGCATTGAACTTTGTATCCTCAAAAATAGTTTTTTTAAAAGCGAAACTACTAGGGGTAATTATGGCTTGAAATAAGTTGATTTCGAAAAAGTCGTTGACCAAAAAAGTTGTATTTTTTTTGGATGAAATGATGTTTTTTGTGGGTTCTAATACATTTGAATCCGTATATTTTTCAAGGTAATCTGTTCCAAATAAGGCGGCTTCAGGATATTCCAAATAAAGGTTTTTCACCTCTTCCAAATATCTACTATTCCATAAATCATCAGCATCCAAAAGTGCAATTACCTCACCAGTAGCATGAGTAATTCCAATATTTCTTGTAGCAGATAAACCAATGTTGTTTTGACTGAGTATTGTACAGTTTTTAATACCCTCTAAAGTTCTTGTAGCCACTTCAAGGCTATTATCTGTAGATCCATCATTGATTATAATAATTTCATATTCAGTAAATGTTTGATTCAACACACTTAAGAGCGTAGCTTTAACATACTGCGCTTTGTTGTACAACGGAATGATTACGGAAATTAATGCCATTAGTTGTTTTTACTGATGTAACAAAAGTAGCTTAGTTTGTATAAATCAAAAATGAATAAAGAGGGGTTTTTTGATAATAAGTTCGCTGTAAATAATTTCGCCGTATAGGGATGACTAACTGAAATGAGGCGATTAAATTTTATTTTTTTAAGTTTATAAATCATTCTTGTAATCGCAGTATATTTAATATCGATTAAATCTTCTCTAAGAAAAATGTTCATCGCATCCTGTGATTCTATAGATTTTTTTAAAAATGTTTCACTGTCTTCTAAACCTAGATGATAAACAGGATTTTCTAGATGAATAATTGGAATTTGTTTTTGTTTTAAATTATATGAAAACAAGGTATCTTCATTCCTTAGGTTAGGAATTTTTTCGTTAAAACAAACCGTATCGAAGGTGTTTTTTCGAATTATAAAATTCAGAGTCAAAAAACTTAAATACATATTTTTATTCCTCTTTACTACTGGTAATGCCTCTCTTTTTTTACCATATATCCAACGCAATAATTGATTTTTTTCTGGTGCTTCTTCTTGATATCTAATACCCCCATAAATTATGTTTGTAGAATCAGAAACAGCATCTATATACTTTGAAATGAAATCATTTTTAACAGGAATCACATCCGCATCTAAAAACAGTAATAAATCATATTTAGCATCCTTTGCCAATAAATTCCGTATGGCACTCCTCCCAATATTAGAGTCTAAAACTTTATACGAAGTATACTTTAATAAATTTATGCTGTTATTAGCTTTTATAATCTCAAGATTTTTCGAGCCATCATCATAACAAAGTATTTCAAAATCAATCTTACAAGCTGTGGATTGTGCATGAAGTTCGAGTACTAATGCTTCAATATTATAATTATATGTTGGAATCAGTATAGAAAGCATTCTTAATTTTTTCGTTGTACAACTTCAAATACTTTGGTATCTTCACATTTGAGTGTTTTACTAGGGTATTTCAAGATCAGCGCATAATCATGAGTTGCCATAAAAATAGTGTGGCCTTTTTTATTGAGCTCCAAAAGGACTTCCATCACTTCCATGCTAGTTTGTGGATCTAAATTTCCCGTTGGTTCATCGGCCAAAATCAACTTCGGATCGTTCAGTAATGCTCTTGCTATTGCGACACGTTGTTGTTCGCCCCCTGAAAGTTCATAAGGAAACTTAGTGCCTTTAGTCTGCATATTCACTTTTGTGAGAACAGCTTCAATCTTGGCGCTGATTAAACCTTTGTCTTTCCAGCCTGTAGCCTTTAGAACAAATTCCAAATTCCCATTAATACTAAGCTCATTCAAAAGTTTAAAATCCTGAAATACGATGCCCAATTTTCGTCTTAAAAAAGGAATATCTTTTTCCTTCATGGTCTTTAAATCAAACTCAACGATTGATCCAGCACCATTATTCAATTTTAAATCGCCATAAAGTGTTTTTAAAAAACTACTCTTTCCTGAACCTGTTTTCCCAATCAAATACACAAAATCTCCTTCTTTAACATCGACATTAACCTCACTTAAGATCAAGTTGTTGTTTTGAAAAATGGAAACGTTTTCTAATTTTAATACCGAATTTGACATTTATCTTCCCTAAATTAATTTTTATAAAAGTATTACTATTTGATACAATTATCAAATATCAGATTACTTTAAAATTTTGTCCCTAAATTTTAATTTTAGGAGCACTTATAATTTACCTGTTTTTTTCTCGTTATCAACTTGATATATTTTATCTTTGAATGTAATAAAATTCTTTTCGGCATATGATCTCAACAAAATATTTAGTTCAACTTGTTTTTTTGTGTTTATTTTATGTAGGATTGGCTCAAAAATCTGCAGTATATTCAAATGAATATGTTGATTTTAAATCGGCTTTAGCACTCTACAATGCCCAGCAGTACCAATCGTCTCAACTGCTCTTTAGAACCGTTGAATCCAACACATCAAATGCCTTTTTGAAATCCAATGCCGCCTATTATAATGCCAATTGTGCCGTTCGACTCAATCAACCCAATGCAGAATTACTTGTGGAATCTTTTGTTGAACAGTACCCATCTAGCACCAAACGTAATTCGGCCTATTTTGATGTGGCCAATTATTATTTTGAAAACACCAAATATGCCTATGCTCGTAAATGGTATGACAAAGTTGAGGTCTCATCGCTTTCAAAAACAAACCTTGAACCGTTTTATTTTAAATACGGATACAGTCTATACATCACCAAAAACTATAAAGCAGCTAAATCATATTTATCCAAAGTTGAAACATCACAAACCTATGGGTCTCAAGCTAAATATTATATTGGTTTTATGGCTTATGAAGCCGATGATTATGACCAAGCATCTAAGTATTTTAATCAAGTTGAAAATACTGAAGCTTATAAAAATAAGCTATCCTATTATCAAGCCGATTTGAATTTTAAATTGGGCAAGTTTGCCACAGCTATAAACTTAGCAATGGCACAACTAGAAAAAAGTTCTTCAAAAGAAAAGTCTGAACTTTCTAAAATTATAGGCGAAAGTTATTTTAATCTCCAACAGTACACGGAAGCAATCCCTTTTTTAAAGGCCTATAAAGGGAAAAACGGCCGCTGGAACCACACCGATTTTTATCAGCTTGGCTATGCGTATTATAAACAAAACGATTACCAAAACGCGATTAATGAGTTTAATAAAATTATAGATGGCTCCAATGCGATTTCTCAAAATGCCTATTATCACTTAGCCGAAAGCTATGTTAACCTAAACAAAAAACAAGAAGCCTTAAATGCCTTTAGAACCGCATCTGAAATGGATTTTAATCCTAACATCAAAGAAGATGCTTGGTTGAATTATGCCAAACTCAGCTATGACATTGGCAATCCGTATCAATCCACTCCTGAAGTGCTTACTAACTTCTTAAAAAACTATCCTAAGTCAGCCTATAAAATTGAGATTGAAACCCTCTTGGTCGATTCTTATATCAGTTCAAATAACTATAAAGAAGCATTAGAGTTATTAGAAAACAACTCTAAATCCTCCCATAAAGAAGCCTATCAAAAAGTAACGTTCTTTAGAGCTTTAGAATTGTATAATAATGCCAAGTATATGGAAGCCAAAGAACTCCTTGAGAACTCCTTATCAAGTGCCGTAGATCCTATTTTCAAAGCCAGAGCAACCTACTGGCTTGCCGAATCAAATTTCCAGTTATCAAATTTTAAGACAGCACTTCAAGGGTTTTTAGCGGTTAAAACTAATCCATCGAGTACCCAACTTGATGAGATTCAAAATTTAGATTATAACCTAGCCTACACCTATTTTAAACTAAAACAATATGCAAACGCCATCATCGCTTTTCAGGCTTTTATTTCAACCCAACCGACAGACTTAGTTTTATTAAGTGATTCCTTTTTGAGGTTGGGTGATTCTTATTTTGTAACCACTCAATACAGCCCTGCGATTGATGCCTACCAAGACGCCCTTCAACTTGCTCAAATTGAATTGGATTATTCCACGTTTCAAATTGCAGTTAGTCATGGCTATTTAGGTCAAACTTCAAACAAAATTCAAGGCTTAAATAAAGTCATTAATTTTAATAAATCGAACCTAAAAGACCAAGCCTTATTTGAATTGGCTAACACCTATATTAATCAAGGTGCACCACAAAAAGCACTTTCATACTATAGCCAGTTAGTTACTGATTTTTCGTCCAGCCCTTTAGTTTCCAAAGCATTGTTGCGAAAAGGCTTAATTCAATATAACCAGGGTGACACCAAAGCTGCGCTTGAAAGTCTAAATACAGTAGCAGTCAACTATCCGTCCTCCCCAGAAGCCTTTCAGGCCATTAGTTCTTCCCGTTCTATTTATATCGATTTAGGTCAAGTAGAATCCTACGCCACATGGGTCAAAACTCTTGCCTATGTAGGAGTCACAGATAGCGAGCTAGAAGACGCAACCTACGAAGCTGCGGAAAAACAATATTTAGACGCAAACGCCACTAAAGCCATCGAATTATTCAATGATTATCTGGTTGGATTTCCAAACGGAAAACAAATCTTAAAGGCGCATTTTTATCTTGCAGAATTGTATTATAACAGTAATTTAACGATAAATGCCCTTCCACATTACACGTTCATTTGTAAGCAATCCACAAATGAGTTCACCGAATCGGCGTTATTAAAATCATCTGAAATTTTATTAGCATCCGAAACAATTCAAGATGCACTACCCATTTTGGAGCGTCTAGAGTCGGAAGCTAAAAACCCTCAAAATAGGTTGTATGCGCAGTCCAATTTAATGAAAACGTTTTTCCAGTTAGAAAATTATGATGATGCCATTCGATATGCAGAAGTCATTCTTAAAAACTCTAAAACCGATGCGTATATTAAGAGTGATGCCCAAATTATAATTGCTCGAGCTGCAATGAAAACCAATAATGAGGCCAAAGCGCGCTCAGCTTATGCTCAGGTTAAGGCTATTGCAACGGGTGAGATGGGAGCAGAGGCTCAATATTTTGAAGCCTATTTTAAAAATTCCGATGGTGCTTTTGAAGCCTCCAATGCGAGTGTTCAAGTTTTAATCAAAAATTTCTCCAGTTATAAATATTATGCATCCAAAGGATTGGTAATTATGGCTAAAAATTTCCATGCACTTAACGATGTGTTTCAAGCCACTTATATTTTGGAAAATGTGATTCAAAATTTTGCCGAATTCGAAGCCCTTGTTGTCGAAGCTCAAGCAGAATTGGACCGTATTAAAACAGAAGCCGCTAAAACAAATTCATCTATTGAGGTAGATACTGAAAATGAAAACTAATCCTATGACTATTAGATTAAAAAATTATGCGTATTTACTCTCTGTTTTGATGTTAGTATTTCAAAGCTCAAACATTCAAGCTCAAGAATCAAATACACGCTCTCTAGATACGATTGACACACAAGTGGTCACCATCGTAAAACCATACACCCCAAAAATATCGGATGCATTTAAGTTAAAACAAACGCCGCGTTTTGGAAAAACTGAATCGCCTCAAAAATTGGTTAAGTATACTATTTTTTCTGTACCAGTAGCCTCTACATTCACGCCTGCAAAAGGAAGTTCTGTTGGATTAGAAAAACTTAAAAAAGAGAAGTTATTTCAAAATTATGCATCTTTAGGTTATGGAAATTATGGAACGATTTTAGGCAATGTTTATCTAAATCATCGCCTTGGACGAGGCGAACGTGTTGGGGGATATATAGAACACCACTCTTCTCAAGGCGGTATTGATGACCTTCAATTTGATGATAATTTTTCAAATAGTAAGGTTAAAGTCAACTATGCCAAAAACTTAAAAACGTTTGTTTGGAATACAGATGCAGCGTTTCAACGGCAAGCCGTTAATTGGTATGGGCTTTCTTTTCCGACTTCTGTAGCACTTGATTCAAAACAGCTGTATTCTACACTAGAATTAGGGAGTGATATACAATTTACCAAAGGTGTTTTTCGAAGTGGAGAAATTCATTTACGTCGATTTTCTGATGCCTATCAATCGCAGGAATATCATATTACAGCTGAAACCAGTTTTCAGTTCAATATATTCGACAGTTCAATTAATTCAGTTGTTAAAGTGGATTATTTAAAAGGCGATTTTGCTAAAAACTATTCAACTTCACAAGCACAACCTTACGGAAACACTCAATTTTTGATAGCACCAAGCTATCAATATGCGCAAGAGGATTTTAGTGTTTCTGTAGGATTCAAGGGGTTTTATCTGATGGATTCTGAACAAAACAAAAACGATTTTTATATTTATCCCAACATAGAAGCGAGTTATACGATCGTTAATTCCATAGTAGTAGCCTATGCTGGAATTACAGGAAACTTATACCAAAACACCTATTATAATTTTGTTCAAACAAACCCATTTGTGTCTCCTACCCTTGATGTTAGTCCAAGCTCTACTCCCTACAACGTATTTGTGGGTACCAAAGGAAAACTTTCTCAAACTATTGGATATGATGTAAAGGGAAGCTTTGCTCGTGAAGAGAACAAAGCCCTCTTTAGAACACAAAGCATTCAAAATCTTTCGGCACCAACTAATTACAATCTCGGCAATTCATTTGGAGTTGTATATGACGATGTGGAAGTATTTAACATCTCCGGAGCTCTGGAAATCGATTGGAGTCAAAAATTTAATATACGCTTGAAAGGAGATCTTTATAAATACACTACTAATTTAGAACCCACCGCTTGGAACTTGCCCGAATTTGAAGCCTCTTTGTTTTTAGACTACCAACTGTCTGACAAATTATCAATGGCTGCCAATCTGTTTTATTTGGGATCAAGACAAGACACGACCAATTTTGAAGGACTGTTTTTTCCAGAGCCCATTACTCCCAATGTCACACTCGACGCTTTTTTAGATGCTAATTTTCAAATATCTTACCAAGTATCGACCCAGTGGGGAGCGTTTGTAAAAGTTAATAATATAGCCAATCAAAGCTACAACCGTTGGAATAATTTTCCTGTACAAGGCCTTCAGATTTTAGGTGGTGCGAGTTATAAATTTGATTATTAAACGAGGGTGAGTTTCGCTAGGAAATCAAAATGAGGTCCCTCTTCCACCAATTCACATTTTAATCCCACTTGAGTACAGGCGATTTTTAAATGTTCAAAATCAAGATACATCCAGCTAAAGGTGGCTTCCTTGTTTTTATACCGCACCGTATAATCGAGTTCGCCATAATAGTCTTTATTGGTATTCACCCAATACCCACCATCATCATCCTGATACATGTATTTTATATCCGAAGAATCAATTAAAATTTGACCTCCTGGATTTAGAAGTGTTTTAAGATGAGTTAGAACCAAAGGGGTGTGAGCCAAAGACTGAAATATTCCTGAACCGTTCATCAATAAAAGTAGGGTATCAAAAGTTGCGGATTCGTCCATAACATCTAATAGCTGCGCAGCATTTAAACCTCTTAAATGACAGGCTTTGATGGCACCTTCAGAAATGTCTATTGATTTCACCTTTAACCCTTTTGAAACCAAGTGCAAACTGTGACTTCCTGCGCCACAGCCAATATCCAAAACATATCCTTTAGATAAATTCAATGCGGTTTGTTCCAGTGAGGGCATCTCAGAAAAACCTCTAAATAAATAGGGTAAAGGCAAGGTGTCTTCCTCCGAAATACTCGTTGAAGTAACCAGATCTTCGGAGTAATTCCCTTCCTGATAATCTAAAATTGCTGATCCAAAAACATCGTTCATATGAGGGTGTTTTTAATAGGTTTTTAGCTAAATTAAGGCGTTTTAAAATGCCTTAAATTTTGGTCAAAGATAAGGAAAAGCGCTGTAGTCCTCTTTTTAACCTTCATTATTATTTATACCCCCAAATAATAATCAATTGCTTTCTAATAAGTTACATTTGTAACATAAACTAATTGCGTATTAAACAAATTTATGGAGCAACTTACACAACTGACTGCCGATTTTTCGAGTACCGTTTGGGGATTACCTTTACTTGTTCTTCTTATTGGAGGCGGATTGTATTTGCTCCTGCGTTCAAGATTTGAAACCTTTCGTTTAATAGGTCATGCGTTTCAAGTTCTTAGCGGAAAATACGATGACCCCAATGATCTTGGGCAAATCACTCATTTTCAAGCCTTAACTACGGCTTTGTCTTCGACCATTGGTATGGGGAATATTGCAGGCGTTGCGGTGGCCATCTCTATTGGCGGGCCAGGGGCTATTTTTTGGCTGTGGGTTAGTGCAATTGTAGGCATGTCTACAAAATTTTTCACCTCCACATTAGCAATTATGTACAGAGGAAAAGACAGTGCCGGTGAAATTCAAGGTGGGCCCATGTATTTTATTATGGAAGGCCTAGGGAAATCTTGGAAACCCCTAGCAATTATGTTCAGTATATGTGGGTTGGTGGGGGCGTTGCCCGTGTTTAATGTCAATCAACTGACACAAGCTATAAATGATATTTTGTTAGTGCCAAATGGAGTTGAGGTTGGATTAGCTTCTAATTTAACCATTGGATTAATATTAGTGAGTATGACAGCGGTTGTGATCCTTGGAGGTATAGCACGCATCAGTAAAATAGCATCCAAAATGGTACCTTCTATGGTACTGCTTTATTTTGTAGCGGTATTTATTATTTTAGTAGTCAATATTGAAGTCGTTCCAAAATACTTAGCCATGATTTT
This sequence comes from Flavobacteriaceae bacterium, assembly GCA_018608735.1. Classification (GTDB taxonomy): domain Bacteria; phylum Bacteroidota; class Bacteroidia; order Flavobacteriales; family Flavobacteriaceae; genus Hel1-33-131. The sequence continues at coordinate 10,127 of JABAYZ010000119.1, forward strand.
TACGGATGCATTTGCGGCGGATAACTTTAAAGGCGATGCTTTTTTTGGTGGTCTAGTTGGTGGTTTAATTTTATTGGGGGTGAAGCGGGGTGCATTTTCAAATGAAGCGGGTATAGGAACAGCGCCTTTAGCTCATGGTGCTGCCAAAACAAATGAACCCGTTCGAGAAGGATTGGTCGCCATGTTAGGTCCTGCCATTGATACTTTATTGGTGTGTACGCTAACCGCTTTAGCGATTTTAGTTACTGGAGTTTGGGAGACCTCTTCAGATAATGGTGTGAGTTTAACCGCTGCCGCGTTTGCCGCTGCAATTCCAGGGTATGGAAACTATTTATTATTAGGGTGTATAGCCGTATTTAGTATTTCCTCTTTATTTTCGTTCTCCTATTATGGCACCAAATGTTTATCTTTTTTAATCGGTGCCGATAAAAAACATTACTATAATTATTTTTATATCGCCAGTATCCTCCTCGGGGCAACGGCTTCCTTAGACATGATGATTAATCTGATTGATGGGGCGTTTGCCCTGATGGCCATACCAACCATGCTATCGACCATTATTCTTGCACCAAAAGTGGTCAAAGAATTGAAAGCCTACAAAAAGCGTTTGAAGGCGGGTAAGTTTTAAGTAACCAAAAACAACATATCAACTACTCCACTATTTATCCTTAGTTTTGCAGTATGCAAAACCAATTACAATCCCTTCCAAAAAAAGTCAGAGAGAATCAAAAAGCGCATCGTAATTTTTTTATAAAGCTCCGAAAAAAAACGCCCAAAAATCTCGATACCATCATGGAAAAATTACATGATGATGAGTTTAAAAAATCGGATTGTCTTCAGTGTGCAAACTGTTGTAAAACCACCAGCCCAATTTTTACTAAAAAAGATATTGAGCGCATTTCAAAATCTTTCAGGATTAAAACGCGTCAATTTATAGACACTTATCTTAATGTTGATGATGATCAGGATTATGTCTTAAAATCCTCTCCGTGTACATTTTTAGCAGACGATAATACTTGTAATATTTATGAGGTGCGTCCTAAGGCCTGTCAAGAATATCCGCACACAAATCGAAAAAACTTTGAGAAAATTTCAGATCTTACGCTTAAGAATATAGCCATTTGTCCTGCGACATTTAATATCGTAGAAGCTTTAAGAGCTAAATTAAAATAAGTATATTTATAAGAATTAACCAAAACATGGAGCAACTCATTCAGTATTTCGAAACCATTCCTTCGCTACACCGCAGTGCGATTCTCGTCGGCGGGTTGACATTTTTTTGGATATTAGAAGGGTCGTTGCCATTGTTTAAGTTTGGGTATAACAAATGGAAACACGCGCTTCCTAATTTGTTTTTCACCTTCACAACTATTATTATTAATTTTGCTTTAGCCTTTTTATTGCTCAATACCGCCGATTGGGTAAGCCTGCATAATTTTGGAATTCTCAACTGGCTTCCAGAAATGCCACTTTGGTTGTATGTCACTTTGGGCGTGTTACTCATGGATTTTGTGGGGGCCTATTTACCACATTATACCGAGCATAAAGTGCCGCCACTTTGGATGGTACATTTGGTTCATCATTCCGACCATAAAGTAGATACCACTACGGCCAACCGTCACCATCCTTTGGAAAGTGTGATTCGCTATGTGTTTACGCTCGCGGGTGTTTTTATTATTGGTGCACCTATCGGAATTGTAATGTTGTACCAATCCCTATCATTAGTTGCCACTCAGTTTAGTCACGCGAATATCAAATTGCCAAAAAAACTAGATTACTTCTTAAGTTTTGTATTGATATCTCCCGACATGCACAAAATTCACCACCATTACCAACTGCCTTATACAGATGCAAACTACGGCAATATTTTTTCCATATGGGATCGTCTTTTGGGTACGTATATTTATATGGATCGTGAGCGTATTGTATATGGCGTGGATACTTTTCCAAATGAAGCCGAAAACAGCAGTTTGAAACATTTATTGAAACAACCATTTCAAGGCTATAGAAGACCTACAACGGATACAGTAGGTAAGGAGTTCTAAGTTTTTTGTAATGTTCTAAATCCGTTTTCCAACTCGTACGAATTTCATCAGCTGTCCACCCAGATTCAATCTGTTCTTGCAGTAATTTTTGCCCTGCTAATTTGCTAAAAAATGGGTTGAAAAAATCGGCTTTATTTTCTGAATTTTGATACGCGTCTAACACCCAATTCAATTCGATGTAATCTAAAACATTATGATTTTGGAGATTAAGTCCTTTACAGATTTTATTTTCATGAACAGGATATTTAGCGCCCACATTTGGTATTGGGGTAAACTCGTAGGTATAGTCGGGATGCGTTAAAAATGGGCTTCCAAAAATTTGAAATTGAAGTGCTGTTCCACGCCCCATACTTACATTAGTACCTTCAAACAAGCACAAACTCGGATAGAGGTTAATCGCCGTTGCATTGGGAAGATTTGGTGAGGGTTTAATAGGGAGTTCATAAGCGGTTTGATGGGTGTAATTTTGAACAGGAACAACAACTAACTGACACGGTTTTTCATTTTTCAACCAGCCTTCGCCATTAATCATTTTGGCATATTCGCCAACCGTCATCCCGTGTACTATTGGCACAGGATGCATACCTACAAAACTACTGTAAGTTGTATCTAAAACAGGGCCATCCACATAGTGTCCATTTGGATTTGGTCGGTCCAAAACAAGAATAGTAATGCCTAATTCAGCACAAGTTTCCATCATAAAATGAAGCGTTGATAAAAATGTATAGAACCGCGCCCCAACATCTTGAATATCAAAAATAATAAGATCTAAATCTTTTAAGGTTTGAGCATCTGGTTTTTTATTTGCGCCATATAAAGACACAATAGGCACCCCACTTCCAGCATCAACCCCATCTTTTATATATTCCCCAGCATCAGCAGTTCCTCTAAATCCATGTTCGGGTGCAAAAACTTTTTTGATATTGATATTTAAACTTAATAATGAATCAACCAAATGTGTATAGCCCTCTTTTTTAAAAATAACAGAGGTTTGATTGGCTACAATCCCTATCGTTTTGTTTTTTAGAATGGGCAGATAGTTCTCTGTTTGCTGCGCTCCTACAATAATAGAAGTTTGCGTTTGCGAATTTGAATGGTTTCGACACGAAAGAAATGTCAAAACAAATAATAAAACTGTATTTTTGATAAATTTTAAATGCATTATAAATTTTGAATTACGAGTTTTTTTTAGCCAAACGTATTATAGGAAATAAGTCCTATAAAAGTAGTGTATCGGCTCCAATAATCAAAATTGGAATTGCAGCCATTGCAATTAGTATCATTGTGATGCTTATTGCGATCGCAACCGGTATTGGTTTGGAACATAAAATTCGAGATAAAGCGGTGGCTTTTAATGGTCATATTACGATTTCTAATTTTGACAGTAATGAATCCGAAGGTGCTCAGGTTCCAATTTCTAAAGTTCAAGACTTTTATCCGAAATTCAATGCCGTTGAAGGCGTATCCCATATTCAAGCTGTTGCCAATAAATTTGGGATCATTAGAACTCCAACCGATTTTGAAGGTTTGTTTTTAAAAGGGGTTGGTGCCGATTATGATTGGCGCTATTTTAAGGATTTTTTAATTGAAGGTCGTCTTCCAACATATACCCAAAATTACAGTAACGAAGTTTTAATTTCTCAGTATTTGGCAAACCGCTTAGGGTTTGTTGTTGGCGATAGCTTTCAGATGTATTTCATGAAACCCGATCCGAGTAAGCCACCTAGTATTATGAAATATACTGTTGTTGGAGTTTTTAATTCAGGCTTTGAAGAATTAGATAAAACCTATGTCATTGGCGATATTAATCATGTGCAACGTTTGAGTAAATGGGAAAAAGATCAGGTTGGTAGTTTTGAAGTTTTTATCACAAATTATAACGATTTAGAACAGCTTGGGAATGCGGTATATGCACAAACGCCCTCTACGCTTAACGCCATAACCGTCAAGCAAAAGTATGCGACTATCTTTGAGTGGATCCCATTGTTCACCACTAATATATATGCAATTATTGGCATCATGATTTTTGTTGGGGCGATTAATATGATCACGGCATTACTGGTTTTAATTCTAGAGCGGACCCAAATGATTGGTATTCTAAAAGCTTTAGGAAGTAGTAATTGGAGCATTCGAAAATTATTTTTATACAACGCCTCATACCTGATTGCTTGTGGGTTGTTTTGGGGTAACCTGATCGGTATTGGTATTTTACTACTTCAGAAACAATTTGAATTTTTAAAACTGGATCCATCGGTGTATTATGTCACTGTAGCACCTGTTTATCTCGATTGGACCTATGTCGTTTTCTTGAACCTCATGACTTTTGTTTTGTGTCTGTTGATGCTGCTAATTCCGTCATTTTTAATTAGTAAAATAGTGCCTGTAAAAGCCATTCAATTCGAATAAAAACTTCTGTATTCCAGATTTGTATCCCCAAAAAATTAATGTATTTTTGTTCTAAATCTATAACATGAAGTACGCCGAAAATATTCTAGAGACCATAGGGAATACACCTTTAATTAAAATGAACGTTCTAACTAAAGAATTGCCGTGTTTGGTTTTGGCAAAATATGAAACGTTTAATCCTGGGAATTCTGTAAAAGACCGTATGGCCTTACAGATGATAGAAGATGCTGAAGCCGATGGACGTTTGAAGCCTGGAGGCACTATTATTGAAGGGACTTCTGGGAACACAGGAATGGGTTTAGCGTTGGCTGGAATCATCAAAGGCTACAAATGTATTTTTGTGTTAGCAGATAAACAATCCAAAGAAAAAATGGATATTTTACGTGCTGTTGGTGCTGAGGTTGTCGTCTGTCCAACATCTGTTGAGCCAGACGACCCAAGATCGTATTATTCCGTTTCAAAACGACTATCGGAAGAAACCCCCAACTCGTGGTATGTGAATCAATACGACAATCCGAGCAATTGTAAGGCGCACTTTTTGAGTACCGGTCCCGAAATATGGGAGCAAACCGATGGGAAAGTCACCCATTTTGTGGTAGGTGTTGGCACCGGAGGTACAATTTCTGGTGTGGGGAGTTATTTGAAAATGAAAAACCCGAATGTGAAAATCTGGGGAATTGACACCTATGGGAGTGTGTTTAAGAAATACCACGAAACAGGTGAATTTGACGACAACGAAATTTACCCCTATGTCACCGAAGGCATAGGTGAAGATATTTTGCCTTTGAATGTCAACTTTGGAGTGATTGACGGGTTTACAAAAGTGACGGATAAAGATGGCGCCGTATATACCCAGCGATTGGCAAAAGAAGAGGGGATGTTTTTAGGCAACTCTGCAGGCTCTGCCATTAAAGGCGTGCTTCAATTGAAAGAACATTTTAAGCCCGAGGATGTAGTGGTGGTTCTATTTCATGACCATGGCAGTCGTTATGTAGGTAAAATGTTTAATGACGATTGGATGCGCGAAAAAGGCTACATTGAATAGGACTTTCTGAGCATAAAAAGTTTTAAAATCACCTAATTTTTTGGAAATAGGTGATTTTTTTTATACGTTTACTATTGATTTTAATCCCCAGATCTAAATCTTCAAAAAAGAGTTTAACCGAAGTTTTAGATTTTATTTTATTGAATGCTGTATTGGAAGGGTTCCGATATACAGTAGTTGTAAGTAATTTAAACCCTAACTATGAAACAAAACTTTTTATTGACGTTAATTACTGATTTTCAGTATAAAATCTTTTTCTCAAGATTCTAAATTCAGTCTCGAATTAAACTATCCTATTCCGATTGACAACAACTTCGTTGGAGAAAATTATAACGGAATTATTGATATTGGTGTTGATTATAGATTAGCTAATCTGAATCCAGTAAACATTGGAATTTCACTTAACGGTGGAGTTTTAGTGAACAACTCGAATCAAAATAATGGATTTCGAGATTTTAAAGTCACATCGTATGTGATTCAACCAAGAATATTTGGAAACTTGGATTTAGAATCAATAGATAAGTTTCATCCAACTGTTGGATTAGGATATACGATTATGGTTTTTGATGCTTCTGGAATAAATAACGGATTTGACGTTTCAGATGCAAGCGACACTCTAAGTGGGTTTAATTTTAATTTTGGACTTACTTACGACATTACTGAGAAACTTTTTGTTCAAGCTCAATATGACTTTGTCAAACTCAGAGTTGATAATGATGTTCCAGATTTAAAATTCAATACGAATGTAACTATTTTGAAAATTGGACTTGGTTATAGACTATAAAAAAAGAAGTATCTAATGGAATCCTCGCTAGCGCCACGCTTTAGCGTGGTGCCCAGTGTGAGAAGCAAAATAAGTAGAAAATATAATACCCCGCTGATATGTGAAATAGAAGATTTAACGAAGTCAATCTTTTCGCGTTCCAAATAAATTTGTAAACTACACGAAAGCTTGCCTGCTGCAAGCATGGATTCGTGCGGTAGCGGAGTATTAAAACAGTATGACCGATTATCAAAATCTGAAACATAGAAATGCAAAAAAATCATTCGAGAAATGTTTGTGGATTAAAGTATAAAGTTGCTAAATTTAGAAACTTTGTGTATGTTTGTATTATAAGATATCTATCTATTGGAATATTTCAAAACAATATTTTTAGAAAGTGCTGCTGGTTTTATAAAAAATTTGGATGCTAAAACCCGAAAGAAAGTATTTTATAATATTAGGTTGGCTGAAAAATCCAATGACCCTAAGCTCTTTAAAAAATTAACAAATGATATTTGGGAGTTTAGAGTTCGATTTTCAAACAATCAGATAAGATTATTGTCATTTTGGGATAAAAGAGACAACGAAAATACGTTAGTTATTACAACAAATGGCTTTGTCAAAAAAACGCAGAAAACCCCCAAAACGGAGATTAATAAAGCGAAAAAAATAAGGAGTGAATATCTAAAATATTAAGATTATGGCAAAATTAAAATCATACAGCTTATCCGAAATGGAGGATAAGTATATAGGGAAGAAAGGAACTGAAGAAAGAGATGAATATGAGTACGAATTGCGTATGGATTTGTTGGGTCGTATGATAAAGACCACCCGAAAAGAACGCAACTTAACTCAAGAAAAATTAGGAGAAATGATTGGCGTTAATAAATCACAAATCTCAAAACTTGAGAATAATGCAAACAGTGCTAGAATTGAAACCATAATTAGAGTGTTTAAGGCATTAAAAGCTGAAATTCAATTCAATGTAAAACTTGAAAACAACAGAGTTGAAATTGCGTAAACCAAGCGCTTAACAACTCATAAGTAAAACAATTTTAAACAGAAAAAATAGAAGCATCAAATCGATAGCATCTTATAGTGGTTTGAGCAATCCCATTTAGATAATTTGGCAGCTCTAAAACTTTTTTTATCTTCGTAGGATGCAAGAAGACTTCCTACATTATGTCTGGCAGCATAAAAAAATGAGCCTCAAATCATTACAAACCACCACTCAAGAACCGATTATTCTTAAGGCTGTTGGTTTGCCTAATGTCAATTCTGGCCCCGATTTTTTTAATGCTCAATTAAGTATCGGCACACAAATGTGGGCAGGCAACGTCGAAATCCATGTCAAATCTTCCGATTGGTATGTGCATCATCATGAGACGGATGACGCCTATGATAATGTAATTTTACACGTGGTTTGGGAGCACGATATGGATATTTATAGAAAGGACAATACGCCGATTCCTACGCTGGAGCTCAAAAGCTACGTTTTTCCACATACCTTTAAAAATTACACTACGTTATTAAACCAAAAGCAATCTTGGATTCCCTGTGAATCAAACATCAAGGAAGTCGATGGATTTACGGTAGCCCATTGGCTAGAACGTTTGTATTTGGAACGTTTAGAAGTAAAGTACAAAGCCATCGAAACCCAACTCCTAGAATCAAAACATAATTGGGAAGCGGTATTATTTTGGCAACTCGCCAAAAATTTTGGGTTAAAAGTCAATGGTGAAGCCTTTTTAAGCATTGCAAAGTCAATGGATTTTTCGGTCATTCGAAAATCACAACATGATGTACACCAACTAGAAGCCTTGTTTTTTGGGCAAGCCGGACTGCTTGATATAGAAGCACAAGACATTTATAGTTCTGAACTTAAAAGTACCTATAAATTCTTAAAACATAAATTCTCACTTTTAAGAGATGGCGTTCTTCCGGTACAGTTTTTTCGACTGCGTCCGCCTAATTTTCCAACTATACGATTGGCACAGCTAGCAGGATTGTATAGCCGTATCCCTAAATTATTTTCCAGTATCATCGAAGCACAATCCCTAAACGAATTGTATACTATATTTGAAGGCGCCACTTCCGCGTTTTGGAACACTCATTATACCTTTGAGAAGACCTCTAAATCTTCATCAAAAACCCTGACTAAGGCCTTTATGAATTTGATTATTATCAATACCATAATTCCTATTAAATTTGCTTTCAATTTGTTTAATAGACATTCAAATCAAGATGATGTTGTAGCAATTATTCAAAATATTCCCATGGAGCATAACAGTGTTGTGGATAAATTTCATTCACTATATGCATTTGGAAAAACGGCTTTAGAGTCTCAAGCCTTGATTCAACTCAAACAAAATTATTGTTCAAAAAATAAATGCCTTCAATGTGCTATTGGTAGTGCACTTTTGAATCGAAATTCATAAATTGCAGTATGAAATTATTTTA
>JABAYZ010000250.1 GCA_018608735.1 Flavobacteriaceae bacterium
GTCTATTGCGTAGCATTAATCAGTGCTAGCACGTCAGCAAGCCAAAATTTATTGCAAAATAGTGAACAAATTTGTTCAAATTGGATGACGGAAGATTTTTGGGCTCAAAGCCAAGAAAAGCAACTCGAATGCATATCTAAGGTAGAAAACATAAACAAAATCAAATCAGGAAAAAATATATTAGGAGCAGCTGTTAAGTTTGCAACGTCTCACCAGGTAATTAATAAAATTTTAGATCAAAATCTTAACCCTAATGCTAGAGAAAGCAAACACGGATTTTTAAACATATACAGGAAGGCTTTAAGGGACGGTTTTCCACCCAAAACAGTCAGCAGAATTATTGAAAATTTTGAATCTTCCGAACAAAACGACATGTATCGCGATAAAAGGTTATTGGAATATTTTCTGAGCTTATCAGCTGAAACAATGTTATCCGCGTTGGAAAGTACAGATGTTGTTGAGGTGGAATCAGTGTTTTTTCGTGCGTTGGAGGCTCAATTAAACCTCGCAATGCTCACGGATGATGGTTTTAAAAATTTGGCATATCGTTTGGGACAAGGTAATAAAGATACCATTGAATTTTTCCTAGTTTATTCAAAAGATATTTTTGTGCGAAATTTCCCAAAAGAGAATTATGATGAATTCCTTAGCTCGATTTCTTACGGCGTTATAGCGGAAGCTTTATCATCTAAAGACGATTCCATCATGGTAAATTTCTATTCTAAAATGGGCAGCCTACAGAAATTTGGTTCGAAACAGCCATATAATTGGGTGTTTTCTGGTCCAACGGGAGATGCCTCACCTTACTTACAGTTTATGCTGATAATTGAAAAAATCCACAAACCCAATATAAGAAATTCCGTTGAAGTATTGAACTACTTCAAAAGCACTAATGCGTCTGCAGAAATATCCTATGAATGGTATGGCACGACTATAATCAACCTATTACAATTTACAGCGCTCATTGAAAGTAAGCCACAATTACAAATTGTTTTAGCGAACTGGTTTATTTATAATTTAGATATCGATGTCCTTGAGTACACAGAAGATGGATGGAATGTCACGGATCTAGCCAGAAAGTCAGGCGCATCTTCAGTGTTTCGAACATTTATAATGAATAGTTGGAGAGCAAAGAGCTTAGAACCTAAAATTAAAGATTTAGAGAACAAGCTTTCTGAGGTATTGCTCATTGTGGAAACCCTCGGGACCACGAACCAAAATTTACTTCAAGCACAAGATACGTTACAGAAAAAATATGACGCACTTTTGCTAGCGTCAGAGATCAATGCACAAGAAGAATATGACGCACTACAGAAAAAATATGACGCACTTTTGCTAGCGTCAGAGATCAATGCAAAAGAAGAGAGCGAGACGTCTAGACCACGGAAAACTTTACCCAGTTGTATAGAAATAGAATATGTTTATTTAGTTACGGGGTATAGAAGTGCCAGAAGTTTTTTTAACGATTTCAAAGGCAAAGATGTATGTTTCACTGATTTCTTCAAGCGACCACAAAAGTTTTCAGGTGATAAAACAATCCTGAACTTTAGTGGCGTAATAGAGTGTTGGCAGGACAGGAATAGCCAATCAAGCCTCAAACCCCAGACTTATCGCGTTACAGGCAAAGTTAAGGGCTTATCCTATGATGGGCGCGTACTTGAACTAGGCAACTGTAGCTTTGAAAGTAATTAATAGACTGCGGATTGTTGACTGAACATCGTCTAGGTTGTCAGGTTTTAATAGGCAACGGTCGAACAGCAAAAAAGACTGCAGAAATCAAAACAGACCAGACAACTTCTTGTCCATTCTGCGCAGAAGACATCGAAGCAAAAGCCATCAAGTGCAAGCATTGTGGAGAATGGCTCAACGACGAAACTGATGGTTAAGTGCCAAAGGAATTTTAAATAGTGTCAAAATAAAATTAAATATTTAAAGAATCTTTACACTACGCTATCGTCTGCTCAGATTTTTTGATCGAAAGCTGCCGTAAATATGAGCATCCAAAGAGTGACAACTTATGTAAAATGGTCAATTTACACGCTGTCCTTTGCTGAAATCTGTTCTGCAATATCATCATATATGCAGTATAACTTATTAGATAAATTTGACACTGGGCTTATTACAGCTGAGCAGTTCAATGTACTCGCGGTTACAAACGACAACAGAGAGCAAACTATTGGTCTGGTATGTCTAGGTATTTTCATCGCAACAGTAATTCTTTCAGGTCGTTGGATTTACCTCTCATCGAAGCACAATCACCAATCTGGCGCTGATGGGCTGCACTATTCGCCTGGATGGAGTGTAGGTTGGTATTTTATTCCAATATTTTCACTTTGGAAACCATACCAAGCGATGAAACAAATTTATCAAGTTTCAGTAGACAAGGACAATTGGAAGGAGGTTGGAATACCAGGAGTATTACCAATTTGGTGGGCTCTTTGGATTATCTCAAATGCAATTGGGCAAATCATAATCAGAACCTCCAGCAACGCAAATGACATTGAAAGCTTACAGATTGAAAGTTTAGCTTACGTAGTTACCTTACCGTTGGATCTGGCACTGAACTACTATTTTTTAAAGGTAATTTTAAAAATATCGAACAATATCAACCCAACAGGTTTGGAAAAATAGAAAGTTGTTTAGTGATAGATTTGCGTCTTTGAGATCGTAGATATCTCCAAAAAAAAGCATTTAATCGTTCGCACAAAGCACCTGAAAA
>JABAYZ010000111.1 GCA_018608735.1 Flavobacteriaceae bacterium
AGTACCAGCTGTAGATATACTTACATCACTACCAGTAGATGCATCTGTAAAAGGTGATCTTAAATCAGTCTTAGCAAAACTTAATTTACCACTAACTGTAAATTTGTTATCCATTTTATAAGTACCACCAACATTAAAGTTGTTTCTGTTTAATTTATTTCCGGGTAAAAAAGATTTGTCATCTACACGACTATATCCAAAGCTAATATTTCCTTTATCTCCAAGTCCCCCGGCAATACTAATTGAAGTACTGGATATTACACCCGTTCTAAAAAAACTGTCTTGACTATCTATAGGGCGATAAGCAACAGTTGGAGAATCTAAATCTGTTCTATTTGGAAATAACGTAGATGGTTCAACACCAAAATTGTTTAATAACATTGTTCTAAAAGCATTGTCAATTGTTTCTTGACTACTAAATGCGGCTCCCCAGTTACTAAAGAAAGGACCATATACATTTTGAAATCCTCCACCATAAGTATCTTGATAATCTGGTAAATTGATTTCATTTAGAAATAATGATTGTGTTACAGAAATTTCAGTTCCTTTTTGTGCTTGTGTTCCAGTTTTTGTTGTAATTAAGATTACACCATTTCTACCTTCACCACCATAAAGTGCAGTTGCACTTAATCCTTTTAAGATACTTACGTTTTCTATGTTGTTTGGATCGATGTCTGCAAATCCACTACGAACATTACCAGATTGGAAATTTGATGAACTAGCAGATTGGTTTGCACCACCAGTAGAACCATCAAAAGGCACGCCATCAACAATAAATAAAGGTTGATTTCCACCAGTAATGGAGGAAAAACCTCTAATAATAATGTTAGATCCACTACCAGAAACGCCACCTGAACCAGTAATTCTTACACCTGCAGCTTTACCACGAAGTATCTTAGCGATATCGGTATCTGCTTTTTGTTCAATATCCTCTTTAGATACTGTAGAAACTGCATATCCTAGCGCTCTCTTTTCTTTACGAATTCCCTGAGCCGTTACCACCACTTCATCCAAGGTATTGTCGGGCTGTAAGCTAGTGTCAATAGTATTGGAGGCGCCAACTGTTATATTTTGGGTAGAATACCCAACATAGCTGTAACTAAGGACGTCGCCTGTTTTTGCTTTAATAGCGTACCTTCCATCAAAGTCGGTAGTGGTTCCTGAGGAGCTTCCAACAATTAAGACGGTGGTTCCTATCAGCGGCAAACCATTTTCGTCCGAAACGATTCCGGACACTGTTTTTTCTTGTGCAAAGGTTGTTTGCACGATTAACGCCATAAAAAGCGTTAAAATCATTGTAAATTTGGTTTTCATTCGGATTGAGGTTTTCAATTAAGAAACTAATATCCTAAAAAAGTGTTAAATAAAAAACAGGAGCCTTAATATTTTAACATTTAATTAACATATAAGCTTTTTAACTTTTTGTGTTTTAAAAAGTAGCAGTTAAGCTTAGGTGAACTTTAGAGTCTGAGAATTTGAAGTTTTGATTCTCAGCTTTCCCATTTGCGAGGTTGAATTTTAGAATACCTGCCTTGGTTGCTAATCCAAATCCAAACCCCATTCCTATTAGTTTTTGGTCAAGTTTAATAGGAGTATTGAAATAAGCAGCATCTATGATAGAATGAATATACAAACTAGGGCTTATTCTGAATCGATATTCTGAAGCAATTACACCAAACGCACTTGCATTAATGCTATTTTCTTCAAACCCCCGAATGGTTTTAATGCCTCCAAACCTTAGGAGTTCATTAAATAGGTAGTTTTGTGAGTCTATCCCTTGGGCATTTAGATTTATATAAAGACTGTTTGAGGTATTAATTTTAAATAGATGAGATGTTTTTATTAAGTAAAAATTTTGGTTCGTTTGTGATGCTTCAGTTTTTCGTCTGGCTCTTGACAATTGAACTTCGATTTTACTTTTTACTGGAAATAATAGGTCCTTTGGGGTTCGGTTTAGATATGTATACCTTAATTCATATGCAGATGTTTTGTAGTCAACGACAGTACTTGATTCTACTGGATCTAAGCTGTTTGATTGTGCGGTCTTGACTCCTAAAAACAGTTTCTGTCTTGGGTTAAGCTGGTAATACAAGTTCGCAGATTGTTCCGCAGTTGTAAAAGTGCTATCTTTTTTAAAGATACTTAGTTTTAGCTCGGAGCCAATGGGGGATCTAAATAAATAGGGGAGGGTAAGCTTAGTGTTAAGTGTTTTTAGATCATTTTCATCACTACGGTAATTAAGGATAAACGACTCCCCGTAATTTAAATTATTGACTAAGTTCAAGTTTAGATATCCATTTAGTTCTAAATCTCCAGTTGTTTCCTCGGATCCAAATCCTAAAAACCCTTCAAATCGATTGCTTTTATTTTTTTCTAAATATAAATACACACTAGTGGTGTCTCTTGTGAACAAAACTTCTGCCGGTCTGAGTTGTTTGCTAAAACCAAGTTGATCCAGGGTTTCTGTTTTTGCTTGAATCGCTTTAAGGTCAAAAGGGGTGTTGGTTTTAATCCCTAGGAAATATTTTATGAAAGAACGTGGAAATTTATCATACCCTTTAATCTCTACTGTATTAAGTTGTCTGGCTTGCTTGGTATCCAGAAACAAATCTGCTTTGAGGGTGGTCTTATTAATGGGCTTAATGTTTTTTAGTGAAACGGTTGCAAAGGGGTAGCTTTTACTTGCTAATGAGTTGGTAATGGAATTGAGTAGCGATT
>JABAYZ010000070.1 GCA_018608735.1 Flavobacteriaceae bacterium
ACCGTTGAACTGCGAGGTTCCCAGGGTTCGAATCCCTGTCTCTCCGCCACTAAGTGGATTTAAGTATCTGTTATTATTACATTAAATTATGACTCCTTATATAACGCCCCCCATTTTGCCCCCCATTAAAATCTGGAACACTTCGGAATTGTTTTAAATTTATTGCGGTAGTTTCATTTCGATATATTTTTGTTAGGATTTTATTTTATAGATCCTAGGATTATGAAATGATATACAAAGCTGAGTAGTCGTTTGCCTGGTTAATTCCGCATAGATGACATGTTATTTAATATCTATCAGCTTGGTCGAAAGATTACCCGCTCCAGCGTCGAGTTCGATTTGATAAGCGGGCAGATCGTATCTCGTTACATTTATCGGCCCTAGCATCTTCCCGCCTTTGAAACTTTAACTTTTTTATGCATTTAAGTACTGTGACCCGTAAGTTTTTATCATTCCAGATGATGTATGCGAGATCACGTTCAGTAGACAGCCAAGCTGCTACTTGATTTTCACCATCAAATTTCTTCTGCCGGTAGCACGACCCTGCTTTTTGCAAAAGTTTCAAAAAAGTTCTCTTTGTGTCAATAGGTGCTTCCGACACACTTTCCTTGACCAAGAACTCAACAGCATCTACAAACTTCTGTGAAATCAACCTACATGGGCCACAATGAGTAGGCGGATTGACCCAATCTTTATGAACTGGGAACTCGTTTTTGCACTTGTCGCACGATTTTTTATGCCAAAGTGTAGACAAGGTTTTCATGTTCAGTAACATCCTTTGCTGATTTTCCCATTTTTGCACGTAGTATTTCTTCCTGATATCAAGAAATTCTCAAATGCTGAAAGAAGAAAAGGAGATGATTTATATTGTGAGTGGGCAAATAGCCGTCGAACTGATCACCAAAGTGTCCACGCTTCCCACCCTATCGTACACGCAGACTTTGTTAAAACCTTGAGTGTATTGATTCTTTAAAAACGCTGTTCCAGCTCTCATTGGAGCATTAATATTTTGTGTTGTAGAACCACCACTGGCGGCCGAGGCGCCCGCAGCAAAAGCTCCAATCAATTCCATATCTCGTTCAGTGCAAGCGCCTGTAAAGCCCAGGATGATTAACAAAATTAACTTTTTCAAATCTAATCTCCTTGTTATAGCAAAACAGTAACAAACTTTTGACCAAGCACAACTTATATTTATTGTAAATGTATAGCGTAAGAGTTTTGCTGAAATTTGATACTTGAGTTGCCGCTCACGACTTTTACCATATAATCAAAATGTTTACTATTCATCTCGACTTAAATGTATTCTGCATTGAGCCAACCCAAGGGTAAATGTGTTAACGAATACGCCAAGGCCAGAATTTAAGCGAATTCTTGCAGTGCCGTTTAAAGAATTATTTGTCATATCTATTGTGAGTATTAAATGATAATTCTCTGTCTTTCCAGTGTACTTGTTAGCCCGCTTTTGTGACAAGATAGCTTTCTCACCATGATATCTTGCTTCAAATGTGCTATTATTAATACGTTTTAAGCTCATGTATGAGTCGTTTCGGCCATCTGGACATGTTTCATATCCATACCACTTAGTAATCATCTCTTGATCTTTTGTAGATTTTTTTATTTTTTTAGGGTTCATTTCAGTTTGGCAAAACCCAGAGCTGATTTTTTTAAGCTCATTCAGCCGGCTTTTATCATTAAAAAAATCTTTAACGCCATAATTCGACTTATTTTTCTTGTTAAATCTAGAGAGTGCGCGCTTTGATGCTGGCCCTATTTTACCATCAACGCTACCAAGCGCACAGCCTATGCGATTGAGTTCAGTTTGTATCTGTTTGCGTAAGGCCAATCCAGCATTGCCGTTCACTTCTAGTGTGGTTTCAACTTCAACCGCTTCAGCCTTTGTTTGTTTTGTAGCCTCTTTGACTTTTATTACAAATTCATCAATCTTGCTAAAGTTTGCAAGTGTAGCTTCATCGGTTGGCGCGGTGTTTAGCTTTTCTAGTTCATCGTCAGAGAAAAAATACATTTGTTTCTGCGCGAACATTTTCTCAAAAACAAAAGGTGGAGTTTCAAATTCATTCAAGTAACCAATAATTTCGGACACCGTAAATTGGGATCCATATTCAACATTGGCAATTTTAGCCGATTTATCGTCACTAGTTGAATAGAATTGATGGACACCTAGTCGTCCCGTTGCCTGCCTATTATTCCCAGCAAAAAACATAAATGCACATGCCGACGCGCAGCGTCCAATCTTGGGGACATAGGTCGTAAGCTCTTTGTCAAAGATCATTCCAGCAATTGTTAAGCCCTCAAACAAGGCTCCGCCAGGACTAGATAAAACTATAGTATCAATATTATGGTTTCTTATGGCCTTCCGAAATTCAAAGCTGTCGTTATTGGTTATACCTTCTTCAAAAAATAATGCGTTAGGGACTTCCTCAAAGAACATAAAGCTACCGTAGGATTGCCCCTTAAATAGGTTCTCATCCTCAGCACTGACCGGAGTAGAGAGCGTCATCAGGAACGCTAGTATGGTGGTGATTTGTTTCATTTTAGCAGTTTATCGTCTTTGTAAATCTCAGTTTTTTCCAAAGTACCATCTTTGTTGAAGAACTTCCAAATACCCTCTCGGTTGTTGCCTTCAAAAAAACCTCTGAATTTTATTTCACCACTTTCAAAGTATCCTACCAATGTTCCAGATTTATGG
>JABAYZ010000106.1 GCA_018608735.1 Flavobacteriaceae bacterium
TGTTCTGGAACAGGTTCTTTTGCTAATTCAGCTAAGGCAATAACCGCCGCTTTTTTCATTTCCTCATTAATGGAAGTTGCTCTCACATCTAAGGCGCCTCTAAATATAAAAGGAAAACCAAGTACATTATTGACTTGATTAGGCGTGTCACTTCGTCCCGTAGCCATAATAATATCATCACGTGTTTTTACAGCGAGCTTATATTTTATTTCAGGATCTGGGTTGGCCATAGCAAATACAATGGGATTATCGGCCATGGATAATAGCATCTGAGGGTTCACAATATCGGATGTTGATAAGCCAATAAATACATCGGCGTCTTTCATTGCTTCATCTAGCGTATCGATTTTACGATCGGTTGCAAACTCCGCTTTTTGAGAGGTCAAATTATCACGATCATTTCTAATCACACCCTTACTGTCAAGCATGACAATGTTTTGGCGCTTAGCCCCGAAAGATTGGTATAATCGCGTACAAGAAATGGCTGCGGCACCTGCGCCACTCACAACTATCCGTACATCTTGAATATTTTTTTCTGCAATTTCTAAAGCGTTCAATAAAGCTGCTGCAGAAATGATTGCCGTTCCATGCTGGTCATCGTGCATCACAGGGATGTCGAGCTCTTCTTTTAGTCGTTTTTCAATTTCAAAGGCCTCTGGCGCTTTGATATCTTCTAGATTTATACCCCCAAAAGTGGGCGCAATATTTTTAACGGTTTGAATAAATTCTTCTACATTTTCGGTATTCACTTCAATATCAAATACATCGATATCGGCAAATATTTTAAAGAGTAATCCTTTACCCTCCATCACGGGTTTTGAGGCTTCAGCACCAATATTCCCTAAACCTAAAACGGCAGTTCCATTGGTGATTACGGCAACTAAGTTTCCCTTGGCCGTATATTTATAAGCATCGGATGGGTTTTTTTCTATAGCCAAGCAAGGGGCTGCTACTCCTGGTGAATAGGCTAAAGCTAAATCTCTTTGTGATGCATATTTTTTGGTAGGAACGACCTGAATTTTTCCAGGTGAAGGTTTCTCGTGATACGCTAACGCTTCTAAATCGTGTTTACTTAGTTTTGACATTTTGATTGTTTAATCTACAAAGTTAGACAGTTCCTTTTAAAAATGAAATTTAAAAAGCTATTCTTTTTATAAAGTATAACAAACTGTTTTGTGTCATATGGACTAAAACCCTACAGCCGTATCGTCTCCTCTAGGATCTGCACCGCCTTCTAGGTGCCCATTGGGCAATACCAAAATCGCATCGACTTTCCCTATTATTGGTGAATTACTCTGATCTATGTTGTACCCCAGTTGCTTTAGTTCTTGAAAACCAATGGTATCAAATGTTGTTTCAACTTTTATACTATCTGGCAACCATTGGTGGTGAAAACGCGGTTTTGAAACGGCTTCTTGCATGCTCATATCGTATGCCAATACATTTAAAATATTTTGCATGACTGACGTGATAATTGTTGAACCGCCTGGTGAGCCTAGCACCATTTTAAGTTGTCCATGTTTCTCAACTATGGTGGGCGACATGGAACTTAGCATCCGTTTTTGAGGGACGATGGCATTAGCCTCGGCTCCAACCAAACCGTACATGTTAGGCTCTCCAGGTTTTACACTAAAATCATCCATTTCGTTATTTAAAAAGAATCCGCCGTCTTCTACATAGACTTTAGAGCCATAGGCTGCATTTAGGGTTGTGGTCACTGCCACACTGTTTCCAAAAGCGTCCACGATTGAATAATGGGTGGTTTCATTGCTTTCATATCCAGGAAAAACGCCTCTTGATAATTCGCTAGACTTTGTGGCATGTTTCCAGTCAAAATTGGCCATTCTTCTGGAAAGATATGTTGTGGATGTGAGGCTATCTGTGGGGATTGTTATAAAATCGGGGTCTCCTAAAAAATAGGATCTATCTGCGTAAGCTCTGCGTTCTGCTTCGACGATTACTTGGATATATTTTGTTGAATTATGTGTGTATTGTTCTACATTATAAGGTTCAATACTTTTTAAAATTTGAGCCATACAAATGCCACCACTTGATGGAGGCGGCATGGAAATGATTTTATATCCTTTATACATAAACGTAATTGGGTCTCTCCAAATGGCCTCATAATTGGCTAAATCTTCTTTGCTAATAATACCACCGAGTTTTTGAACCTGATCTACAATAATATCAGCCGTTTCCCCTTTATAGAATTCATCCCTCCCATTGGCTTTAATACGCTTTAAGGTTTCGGCTAACTTGGGATATTTGATGGTATCTCCCTTTTTCCAAACCTTATCTAGTAAAATGGTTCTTTTGTTTGCGGCCTTAAAATCGGCTGTATGATCGTTTAAACTTTGAGCTTGTTTTTCGGTCACAACCACCCCATTTAGTGCTAAATGTATGGCGGGTTCAATTAATTTTTCAAAGGGAAGTGATCCGAATTTTTGATGAATTTCAAATAAGCCTGCAATGGTTCCAGGGATCCCAACCGCTAATGGTCCTATTTTACTTGCTTCTGAATTTACAGTTCCATCGGCATCAAGATACATGTTTTTGGTGGCTGCTAAGGGTGCTTTTTCTCTGAAATCTAAGCTCCCAATGGTACCGTCCTTCATTCTAAAAACCATAAAACCACCACCGCCAATATTCCCTGCAACGGGATAGGATACTAATAAGGCTAAATCGGTAGCAATCATGGCATCAAA
>JABAYZ010000166.1 GCA_018608735.1 Flavobacteriaceae bacterium
GGCCATGGTGGCCTGACCTCTACTTTTGCAGCAAGTTACGAATGGGGGGATTACCGGAGCATATACGCACAAGTTGATTAATAAGGCTGTTGCAAACATACAAGCAGTTGAGAAGGTTGTGTTTTGGCAAGGGCATTAAAACTAACTAGTAGTGTTAATAGCTTTGGGGAATGCTAATCTGAATCGTGTGCGAATAGAGGGAAAAGCAAATGCAAAAAGATAACTTTCGGGAAAGTAGAAAACAGTTTTCTAAAGAGCTAGGACGCCCAGATTTATATGAATTTATAGATCAATTTGCGCTCTATGCTGGAATTCACACGATTGGGAACAAGCTTTGGACTTACGATTTATTTAAAACAACTATCGGCGTGCCTGGTGACATATATGAATTCGGCTGTTGGAAGGGTGCCAACCTAATGTTTTTGGCTAAAATGAACCAACTTTTCGAGCCGTCATCGCCAAAACGCATATACGGATTTGATAACTTTAGTGGATTGCCTGAGTCAACATCGTTGGACGGTTCTTATGCTCAATCTCAAGTCGGGAATTACCTTGGGGATGAACAGAAATTGAGGAATGTCATCGAACTATTTGAACTCCAAGATAGAGTGGAGTTAATTGTTGGTGATGCACTTGAGACGATCCCTAAGTTCAATTCCGATAATAAACAGGCTCTCTGCTCTATAGCCTATATAGACTTTGATTTATATGAACCTTCATCTGCGGCTTTGAAGTTGGTAGAAGAGTCAATTAGCGTGGGTGGTCTAATCATATTTGATGAGGCTGGAACAAAGGAATGGCCCGGTGAGACTGTCGCTATGAAAGAGTATCTAAGGAACTCAAAGCACAAATTTGAAATGCTTAGTAACCCGATTAGCAGGCAACCAACAATCGCTCTTCGTAGGATCTCGTGATGAGGGTAACACCTTTACAAAGCTCCAAGCAAATATTTCTTCTCGCCAACAAAAAAGCTCTCATGGATCCCTGGTAGACTGACCGTACAGGATACGTAGATTGGCATGGTTTAAAGAAGCAGGAATTCAGCATTCACTAAGGTTTGAATATTAATGAAGAACTATGTAATTGGATCAACTTCAAATCTGCTGGAAAAAAATGTTGCTTGGAGCGCGCTCCTAAAGCAATCAAGCGTAAGTTTTCAGAGTTATGGAGACATATCATCTGGTCTTATGGCTACTAATGATATCGGCGTGATTATAGTCATATTCTTGGAAGACCTTATTCAAAACAGCTTGGGTGATTACTCTCTCATTGAAAAGTCTAACCAAGCATTTTTTAGTCTAGTTGAAAAACGGATGATGGAATCTGATGAACCAATCATCATTTGCCTTGCTAGCAGAGCTTTGACGTCAGCTGTTGCGTCAGCTAGAAATGACACAAGACTTAAAGCTTTCCATCATGGCTTAATAACGAAGCTTGTTGAAATTCGTAATACATCCAACTCTGTTTATTTTATTAATATGGATGACGTTTTCTATGGTAGGGGGTCTGATCAGATATTTTCCGATCGAAACTGGTATTTTGGTCGGTGTAGATTGTCTGTTGATGGTCTGGCTATTCTGGCCAATAGCATTGCAGAAATTGTTCACCGAATAAGCAATCCTCCCAGGAAAGTATTAGTTCTCGATTGCGATAATACGCTGTGGGGAGGAGTTGTTGGAGAAGATGGTTTGCAAGGGTTAGTATTGGGGCAGGATGGACTAGGTCAAGCGTTCGTTGATTTTCAGAAAGAGTGCCTTAAACTTTCGAGAAAAGGTGTAGTTCTTGCGCTAGCAAGTAAGAATAATGAACAAGAAGTGTGGGATGTTTTCGAAAATCATGACTCGATGGTTTTGAAGCGTGAACATATAGCCAGCTCAAAAATTAATTGGCATGAAAAAGCGTTAAACCTTGAAGAACTTGCTGCCGAACTTGACTTGGGAGTTGGCAGCCTTGTGTTTTGGGATGATAATCCAATTGAACGAAGTAAGGTTAAAGCAATTCTTCCAGAAGTTTTAGTTATTGAAGCGCCCAAAAACGTAATTGAATGGCCAAATTTAATAAATAATTTGGATTGTTTTTCGTCGTTTGAAGTCACTACCGAAGATGTACATAAGGTGGACCAATACAGAGCTAGAGCTGGTTTTGTAAGAGACTCCAAATATGTAGATGATACTACCTCGTATTTAAAATCGATTAGCTTAAAACCCAAAATAATACCTATTTGTGAGGCGAATCTTTCAAGAGCTGAGCAAATGTGCAAAAAGACTAATCAATTTAACATCAGAAGTAAGCGTTATACCTTGGCCGAACTGACTTCTCAAAATTCAGATCCTAATGTAGATTTATTTTTAGTTCAGCTTTCTGATAACTACGGAGATCACGGTTTAATTGCCCTTGTTGGTATTCACTACGCTCCAGTCAACATAGCCTTCATAGACACTTTTCTAATGAGTTGTCGTGTTTTAGGCCGAAAACTGGAGTCATGGATTTTGAACGAGGCATTAAAACTAGCAAAACAGCGATCTGTTGAACATGTGCTGGTGGATTTTATTGATACTGGTCGAAATAGTATCGCAAAGGATTTTCTTGTTACTCATGGACTGTCACCGTCGAATAGAAGTAATCAACTTTTGCAAACGGTCAATCAAAAAGCATTGGGCAAGCAAGAAGGAATTTTGTATGAACTCGCAAGCATGAGTTTTGA
>JABAYZ010000256.1 GCA_018608735.1 Flavobacteriaceae bacterium
GTTTCAATTCCTGGTAATGATAATTTTCAATTACAATATATCTGGTCATTAAATGGCCAAAAGCAGAACCCAAAAAGAATAGGTGCTATACTGCAAACCTCTGAAGGCTTGAGGCGGATTCCATTTTGGTTGCTTCAGGCTATAGATTTAGCTGAGACAGAGTTAGCGCAGAAGTCTTTAGAGCATCATTGGCACCAAATGGCTAAGTTTCGAAAAGCACTTGAGCCGGATTTTGATACAGCACACAGCTCGACTAGTTCGGTCGAAATGAGTCAATTTTTATCAAATCTGAAGGTAAAGATTTCAGATGGTTTCTCAATTGTGCCAGATCAGGATGAAACCACTGGAAACTTTGAAGTTATTCCATTTTCAAACCAACATATTGACGATCAGTTAATTAGCTCGGAAACAACAGTAACTGTTGCCATGAGTGAGCTCGATCAAGATGAACTACAAAACTTTCAAGATCGGTTTGAGCGTAAAGGTTCTTTGAGCGCTTATAAGATTGGTGATGGAAGCTACATGGTGGTAGAGCCATCTTCTAAGCCAGCACTTGATGTTATGGCGAATATGCAATCGGCTTCTATTGAAGAAAGACGGGAGTTTATCAAAAACCCCCGCTTAAAAATTAATGAAGAAATTGAAAGTTATCTGAGTAAGAACGGTGCGTTAGACGGATTGTCGGATGCCCAAAAAGAAGAAACAATTGAGCAGGCCTCATTTCCCGTTTTTATTGAGACGGCAGAATATTCTGAACGTGTCACTGGTAAGACAGTTTATATGGGGAATTCACTACCTGGAGGTGATGGATCTGCAACAACTTGGCTACCTGAGATTTTTGATGAACCTCAACGAGACTTTTTAAAAGATCTACCAATCAATGATCTAGAGGAGGTTAAGTCAAAATTAAAGACAGCGGTTGATTTAGGAAAAGATATTATTGTTTTTCGAGGTAACGAAATACCAGCATCTGAAGCAAGCATTGAAGCAATAAATGCGCTATTGGCCTCAAAGGAAGATACAGAGGCTCATCCCGCTGAGCCTTCAGAAGTTCCAGGTGGAGATACACCAGATGGGCCCATAATCTTAGATGTTGAAAATAATTTTGAGCAGTTGAAATGGAGAGCAGAGATTAGTCCCAGATCGGTTACAATTCCGATGGCTGCACCAAAAAATATTACAACGCAGCTGAGACCGCATCAGGAAGATAGTTTGGATTGGCAGATAAATGCTTGGGAAGCCGGTTTGCCGGGAGTTTTGAATGCAGATGAGCAGGGACTGGGAAAGACCCTGCAAACACTTTCATTTTTGGCCTGGATGAGAGCGCAATTAAGTAGTGATAAGGAAGCCAAGGCAAAAGGTCCGGTTTTGATTGTTGCTCCAACCTCGCTTTTAGTAAATTGGGAACAAGAAGTAGAAAACCATATGAGCAGTGGAGGTCTTGGCCAGTTGGTGAGACTCTATGGCACCGCAACGAGTGCCAGAAAACGTATTGGAGCTAGTGGTTTAGATACTAAAACTGGTGAAGATTTATTAGATCTTGATTTCTTGATTGAAGCCACCAAACAGGGGCAAGGCCATACATTTTGGGTTTTGACGACTTACACGACACTGACAAATTACCAACATTCATTAGGTCGTATCCCTTTCTCAGTAGCGGTTTTTGACGAAATCCAGGCCATGAAAAACCCAGGATCTTTGCGGGCTGTCGCTGGTACAGCTATGCAAGCGGACTTCCGAATTGGCTTGACGGGAACGCCAATTGAAAATTCCACAAGTGATCTTTGGGCGATACTAGATCAGATATCCCCTGGTCGATTAATTCCACTTAGTAAGTTTAGACAAGAGTTTTCAGAACCAAATCAAGACAAGATGCAAATGCTGTATGAACTAATTTTTGAAGATGTTGATGGTTTGCCTCCAATGGCAATCCGTCGATTAAAGGATGACGTTGCAACAGAACTTCCCAAAAAGAAAAGAATTTTGCACGCTGAGGCGATGTCAGAACAACAAGCTACTTCATATGAAGAAGCTAGGGCCAAACTAGTAACTGGAAAGAAAGGTGCAGCCCTTAAAATGCTGCATCATATTAGATCTGTATCGGTACATCCCAATATCTCCGCAGATCTTATCGCTGATGAATATATAAGCTTGTCTGCTCGACTAAAATCTACTTTTGAAATTCTTGATCGTATTCATTCAAAAAACGAGAGAGCCTTAGTTTTTATAGAACATATACAAATGCAGTATCGGTTCATTGAGCTACTAAAGGCTAGGTACGATTTAGAAAACGTAGACCTAATAAATGGCAAAACACCGATTAAACAACGGCAAAAAATAGTTAACCGGTTTCAAAGTCATTTGAAAAACGATCGTGGTTTTGATGTTTTAGTGCTAGGCCCAAAGGCTGCAGGAACTGGTTTGACGTTAACTGCCGCTACTCATGTCATACATTTATCGAGATGGTGGAATCCCGCCGTTGAAGAACAGTGTAATGATCGGGTTCATCGCATTGGACAGACAAAACCTGTAACAGTTCACGTGCCGTTATCAGTGCATCCAGAATACGAAGAAAAATCCTTCGATTTGCTACTTCACAGCTTAATGACTTGGAAGAGAAAACTGGCTAGTTCTGCTCTTTGGCCAATGGGTGACACAGAAGCCGATATGCAAAAACTGCAAGAGTTACTCGGATCAGA
>JABAYZ010000178.1 GCA_018608735.1 Flavobacteriaceae bacterium
GTCTTCGCCCATTTGCAAAACCTGATGCTTGATCTACTTAGTCAACGGACACCGTGAGGTAAATGGGTCCTGCTCACTTGACATCAAGCGACGTAAAAAATTATAAATACTTAAATCATTAGTTTTAGGGGCTAGTGGCAAAAAATTACCTTATAGAGTGCTGGGGGCTTAGACATGGCAAAGAAAGAAGCCAAAACGGACTTATGGGTATATGGTTTACTACAAGAGGCGAATATTGAGTTAGAGCCGCAAGGTAGCTCTGTTCTAGAAATAAATGAGGCATTAAAAACTGCATCAAAAAGTGGCTCTGGTAACGTTGGATTTCCTGAATACGTTGGGGTCGTCAAAGATTTTTTGATTGTTATAGAAAATAAATCAGATGTCGCCAATCATACAAAACTAAATACCAAAGGCTTAATCAGCCTTAGTCAAAAAGATGTTAAAGGGTTCGCTGTTAATGGGGCGTTGTTTTATGGACAACATCTAGCTAAGAACACGTCTTACAAAAAAGTTATCGCATTCGGTATTTCTGGAAATGAAAAAACCCACAAAATCAGCCCTATTTATGTTGATGAGACAGAGTATTACCGTGAATTGACAGAGGTAGAGTCGTTTATTTCATTTACTGATGAAAATATTGACGAATACTACATTCGGGAAGTGCTTCAAGAAGACACCGACCATGAAAAAGAGCTAGCAGAAATTCTTCGGGACGCAGCGCAACTTCATGAAGATTTGAGAAATTATGGCAACCTTAAGGATGTTGATAAACCATTAATTGTATCTGGTATTTTATTGGCACTGCGTGAAGCCGAATCCAAAAACTTTACTATTGCTGATTTGATCGGTGATGAAATCAATACGGATGGTGACAAAATTTATAATGCCGTCCATGATAATTTAAAACGATCAAAGGTCGCGCCAGAAGTTAAACGCGACAAAATATTAAGCCAATTTTCAATTATCAAGGACACCCAAGTTCTTAATGTCGTTAATTTAACGCTAAAGAAAACTCCGCTTAAGCACTTTACTGAATTTTTATATGAAAAAATTTATAAAAGCATTAAATACACAAAGTCTTCAGAAGATTATCTGGGACGTTTTTATGGTGAATTTATGTCTTATTCAGGCGGAGATGGTCAAACACTCGGAATCGTACTAACACCAAAGCACATAACGGATGTTTTTTGTCACTTAGCTGATATACAAGCGGATGACATCGTTTTAGACCCGTGTGCAGGAACTGCCGGTTTCCTAGTCTCTGCTATGCATCATATGCTTGCAAAAACAGATAGTGAAGTGATCAAAAAGAATATTAAGCAGAAACAGTTACATGGATTTGAGCTGCAACCCTACATGTTTACTATCGCTACAACTAATATGATTCTCAGAGGCGATGGTAAGAGTAATTTGATTAACCAAAACTTTTTAACTCAAGATGCCAACAAAATACAATTAAAAGAATGCACTGTAGGAATGATGAACCCCCCATATTCTCAAGGTTCTAAAAAAAATCAGGGGCTTTATGAACTCGCCTTTACAGAACACCTATTAGATTCTTTAACGACTGATGGCAGGGCAATCGTTATTATTCCACAATCTTCTGTTACTGGAAAATCAACAGAAGAAAAAAACATTAAAAGTAATATTTTAAAAAAACATACGTTAGAAGGAGTTATTACACTTAACAATGACACATTTTATGGTGTTGGAACACTACCATGTATTGCTGTTTTTACTTCAGGTGAGCCACACCCCAAAAGTAAAAAGTGTAAATTTATTGATTATAGAGAAGACGGTTATAAAGTTAGCCCCCATATTGGTCTGGTTGAAACTGAGCAAGCTAAAGATAAACAACAGCATCTATTAGATGTTTGGTTTGATCGTCTTCCAGCACAAACAAAATTTTGCGTTACTGCAACTATAGAACCAAACGATGAGTGGCTGCACAGTTTTTATTACTTTGATGATGAAATACCGACAGAGGATGACTTTGATAGAACTATTGGTGAATATCTAACATTTGAATTTTCAATGAATATGAAAGGTAACGATTATCTATTTGATATTGATGATAATAAAGACTTGACCAAATCAATTAATCATAAAATAGATGTTTTAGGCAAAAAAGTCTGGGAGGAGTTTTTTCTAAAAGATATTTTTCCTGAAGTTAAGAGAGGAAAGCGCTTAACTAAAGCAGATCAAACCAAAGGTTTGATCCCTTATATCTCTTCTACAGGCTCAAATAATGGTGTTGATAATTTCATTGGAAATGAAGATGGCGTAAGAACATTTGAAAAATGTCTAACCATTGCAAATAGTGGCAGCGTTGGGTCTAGCTTTTATCATTGTTATAAATTTGTGGCTAGCGATCACGTTACTCACTTAAAAAATGAAAACTTTAACACACATGTTTATCTTTTCATTGCAACGCAAACTAATCGCTTATCAGGAAAATATAATTTTAGTCGGGAAATCAACGATAAAAGAATATCACGAGAAAAAATCATGCTCCCAGTTGATAGTAATGGTGATCCAGATTATGAATACATGGAAAAATTCATGACTAATCTTGAACATAAAAAACGTAAATACTATTTGAATTCTTTAAAGCAAGGCGCTGATAAGAATGAACAAAACTGAAAAACAGCCTTCTAAGGTGCAGCTAGAAGAGGTATATATGTTTGATGGTGAAA
>JABAYZ010000241.1 GCA_018608735.1 Flavobacteriaceae bacterium
TCATTTATTTAGGCTCGACAATTGTCATGTCGCATGTGGGTTATGTAACCGTCGTTAAGTTAACCTCAACTACGCTCAAGAAAACTAAAATAGCAGATGACCTACACGCGTTCAGTACTTAGACACGTGGGGATCAAGCTGAGTTGGGGTGCTACCCGTCAAATATCAACCCGGATTTATTGGTTTTGAGCTTTTTCTAAGGCTAGCATGTGGAATTCACGTCTATCTGGAACATGGGCCAACCCTCTATCAATAACACTAGGCAAAGAATTTTCTAGACTTTTCAGAAACTCCACTCTTTTAGGTTGCATCAATTTTAGAATGCATTCATTAAACCGAGCACCATTACCAATCAAATAACGTAATGCTTCCACTTGGCCATTATTTTCACGGTAAGTAATATGGTAACAGTCCTTAACATCTAGAAGTGCATCTGATTTCAGACTCTTCGTGGGAAACTGTATTCGATAAAGATAGGTCTTAGAGTGTTTATACATATGATTTTTAAAATCTAATAATATTGAAAAACCTGGGTTGCCCATGAACTCACCATCGAGTGATACATTTGTCAATTTCACATTAAGTACTTGAAGTGTCTCCGTTTCTGATGTCATCCTTTTCGGACGTTCAATAATATTAACCTTGTCAAAAGACAGCGTTGAAATTTTGTCTGTTAGTTGAGGCAGGAGAATATTATCGTTTATGGCAGAGTATACACACCCAAGTCCAAAACCGATTTGCCCGTCCTTTGATCCAAGCGTTTCATCTTGGCCTTCGTAGATTAAAGACAAAAGCTCATCAGTTACCGTACTGTTAGGATAGCGATATGCGAAAATATAGAACCATGAATTGTTATTCGGCATATCAGTGATGCTGCTTTTAAAATCTTGATAACCTGGTTCATGTATTGCGTTATGAGCCACCTCAGCCCATTTGTCTAAATATGAATTGTCTTGGAAGCCCTTCAAAAACAATTCACCTGCTTTTTCTACCTTTTTGTGCAATTTATCGGGTATTTTCAGACCGTGCCGTCTCGCTATTTCTAACGTTACCAAAATTTCCTTCATACCGTCGTGATGATACCATAAGGCTCTATTTCCTCTGGTCGTTCTATCTTTAATCGAACCATCTTCAAAAACGTTTTGATCTATATGATTCAGCAAACTTTTAATCAAATTGATACTAGATTTTCCTTCGATTTGATTCTGAAGTATCTTTGGCCAACTCCATGCATGATCCGTTCCAAAAGTTAAATTCTTCATATCTGGAGACTTATTTCTTTGAAAGAATTCACCAAACCATTTTTGAATAACAATGTGCCTGGGGTCACCCACATTTTTATTAGCAAAGCTCATATAATACCCATAAGAGAGATGCATCATCTCCATTTGCACTGTTCCGTGATCTTTGATCAGGGAAAGGTCTTGACCGTCTTGCTGTGTCCACTCCGTACATTCTTTTTTCAAAACTCCCGAATCTGTACATTGGACAGTATCGAGAAAAGCCCCGCCACTAGCCCAGTAAAATAGCAATTTCATAGCATCTTCAGTGTAAGTCTCGCTGATCCCACCCATTGCGATTGTGGCAAGATGTGAAAAATCAATTGTTGCTAAACTTAGTTGTTCAGCGTGAGGTACATTTATGCGATTATCCATCCGACTATTGTAACCGGACAGCCTTAGTGGAATTGGTCGTTTCAAATTATCATTCAATCGATTAGCTGATGATTCTGGATTTTTACCACATAAAAAATTAATTTTTTTCTGTGAAGCCAAATTGAATTCTTTCAATATATCAAGCGGCACAATGAAGTTTCCATTCCAATCTACATTTATAGGAACAAACTTTTTGCCAAAGTACTTTTCGCTCAATAATGAGGTTGTACTTTCCTCTAACTTTAGAGCAATGCCTATTTTATTGGCATTTTCAAATTGAACTAAAGCACTTTTAGATTTGGCTCCAAATATACCGTCTATTCCGCCAATATCATAGCCTAGTGCGTTGAGAAGTGCTTGCACTTCAAACTCTGTTTTTTTTTCGGATGCCTGCAAAGAAAAAGGTAAAATGATTGAAATTATAATTGCAGTAATGACCTGAAAAATATGTTTGTTTGCGATAACTTTAACGAAGTAATACTTATTACTTTCAATCGGTTGTAAGGGACAAAACATTAGGGCGCACTCCAATTAAGGCAACATGTCAGATTGAAACACGTTCGGACATGGTACTACTATAAGAAACAAGATTCACAGATTGCGATAAATCAGTCAAGACTCTATTGCTTAACCTTACATCTATCTATCTGATCTCTTCAGTAAACTTCGCAGCAAAACGAATAATAAAGCGAAGGTGCACTTGATTACTGCTAGTGCCATAATGTTCGTAAATTTCTGACAATATCCAAATTTTTTGCTCTCATAAATGCGCTATGTATATGCTTCAAATGCATTTTTTATCTGATTATCATTGTGAGCTTAAGCGCAGAATTTTTGTTTAAGGCTTTATACAGCAAGCTATTTGAATTGCATTTCAATTAAATCGCTATGCCGCCTTCTCCAACCATTCCCTCAGCACACTCATGGGATAACCTGATCCGTATCCTTGGCCTACGCCATCGGTCGTCCACCCACCTATCTGGTCGGTAATATCTGAAGGACATTGAACTGCCCT
>JABAYZ010000144.1 GCA_018608735.1 Flavobacteriaceae bacterium
GGTCGGACAACGGTCCAGAGTTTATCGCCGAGGCGCTCAGAGACTGGATCAGAGCCGTCGGAGCAAAGACGGCTTACATTGAGCCGGGATCGCCCTGGGAGAACGGATATTGCGAAAGCTTCAACGGGCGAATGCGCGACGAGTTGCTGAACGGCGAAATCTCTTACTCGCTGCGAGAAGCCCAAATTATTATCGAAAGATGGAGAAACCACTACAACACCAAACGACCCCATAGTGCATTGGGCTATCGCCCGCCTGCGCCGGAAGCCACCATCCAGGTGGACCAAAGGCCAGTCATGCACTAACTTTCAAATTGAACTACTCAAGTGGGGCTGCTAATTTGCACTCGCTCTAGATTTGCCTTTAATATTGGCTCCATTGCCTTGTCTGCTTCAAAAGCTGCTATCTGTCTTAGTCTTTTCAATAAACCTACAAACGATGGAAATAGACCACAATTTGCCCCAACATCAAAAACGACCGCACCTTCAGCAACTAATTAGCTCATTGCCAATATTTTAACTAAAGAGGTGTTTAAATAGTAATTATTAGCAAGCGCTTTATTCAAGTAAAAAGACCCTAAGTCCCCAATCAAAAATTTTACTGTTTGTTGAATGAATACCTCTTAAAAACGCACTTAAGAATATAAGAGAAAAATCAAACTAATGGCTAACTTAACTCATTTGATCCCTTTAGCCCTGGATCTTCCTAAAACCGATGAGTTTAATTTCGTCTAATTGCTCTTATTTCTCAAAAATGGATTCAAAATTACATCTCTCATACGCATCAAGTTTAGAATCGATTCCGGCATTCCAAACCCGGACTTGGGGTGGAAGCAACATTTTAATCCGTTCGTAATGCGCAATCATTCTATTTGTATTTGGTGCATGCCATTTACGCCCTGGCCCAAAATAGCTGGCATCGAAATGGTTTGGATCATCATTAGTAGAAATCAGAAGACTTTTCACGCCTTCAGGACCCATAGAACCTGACTGCTTTACAGATGAATCAATTTGATAGTTTGTATCTGCGCCGATCAAATAAACCTCACTGAACCCCATATAAACCGCGAACTCTATCATAGTCGCCGTAACAGTAAATGGTTCTGTGACGCCTCGGATCAGATTCTTACATAGACCTGCACCAACTCGCGAATCTCCAATGGGGTACATATTGAAGAACACGATATTTTGCAATTTCTTTGGTATTTCGTCCTCTACACTTCGAACGGTTGATAAACCATCTTCGTGCAAAACATTGACTGACTTTGGTAAGAACAAAACAGTATCTGGATTATCTAAAGCGAGTTGAAACAGATCATCAAGACGATCAAATACAACCCTCGCATCAACACAAAAGAAATATTTGTGTTTCCAGGCATAATGTTTGTAAATAAGGAACCCTGCGTTCGCGCCGAAAACAATTTCGCCATCCAAGTAAGACAAGTCCATTTTGTTCAAAGAGGGACCATTCGCCATTATAAAAGCGCGTGCAGCTTTATGAATGTCTCGAAATTTACCGAGATCTAGGTTTAGGCTTCCCACAGCCATCCTCCTTTCACATATTCATGATCATGATGACTTCGAAACTCGGCTTGATTTGATGCATCTGAATGATAAGTCCCGACCAAAAGAGGCATCTTTTTCAACTTTCGACCGGCTTGTTTTAGTGAATGCCAAAACAAAGCGTCCCCAATCGACCTAATTTGTTCACCGTTAGAGAACAGATGCGGATACCCCGAGCCCGTGGTTGATTTCTTCCAAATCGTTGAAGGCCCAAATGTACCTCTCTCATTAGTTCCAGAACCAAGTCGTAGGTTTTTAGCCTCACGTGGAGGCCAATCGGGCAAAAAAGTGGTTTGACTAACATCCACTCTCATATTGTCGACGTAATGACGAGGTGACGCGAAATCAATTAGCCACTCTCCCCCTACTAAATCCGATTCAGATGCCTCAAGAAAATCTTGCATCAGAGCAACGCTATTTGAGAATAAACGATCATCAAGATTCAGATTCAGAACGTATTCTGTGGGTGCCAATTTAACCGCCAGATTCCAAGCTTCATAAATTGTAAGTGGGTCAAGACAGACAACATGAGGCATTTCGAAGTATTCTGGGACATCACCGTCATCAAATATATACAACGGGAAAATACTGCGGGTCTGATTTCTCAGATTGAGACTATGTGAACGGAGCAGTAGGTCTTTATTTTTATCTTTGGACCAAACTGCGCAAAATACCGTGACTTCGGGGGCCCCTAAATTAAGGTAGTTGGAATAAAAACTCTTTGGTACTAGCAACGTTCTACAGTCAAACTGTAACTGATCATAAAGATCACCGCGCTTAGAAATTTTGTCAGCATCTGGCGTGATACAAGAACCATTATCTAAGGGAAATTGATTACCTTTACGTTCTTTTTTGCTCTGTTCCTCCACTAAAAAATTCTTTTTTTGGTTAATCAGTTCATCAATTTCAGAGACGGTTTGTGGCGAAGGCTCTCCATGCTCTTTTTCGATTTTGAGAGATAAAGCTTCCATATCTTTACAAAATAAATTGGAATCTTTCGATGCTACGATTAGTGCTTTCGCTTCGGATATCCTATCCAACTTAACGAGAGTCTTTATATAATTTATCCAATACAAGCTAACGTTCGGGTTTAAATT
>JABAYZ010000311.1:0-831 GCA_018608735.1 Flavobacteriaceae bacterium
GGTGCGGCACTTGATCTGTTAGAGCAAGGAGAACCCTTGGAAAAAATAATGCTTAGAGGAGGGTGGCAAAGCGATTCTACGGCGATGAAATATCTAAGAAACTGGATATATTAAGATAATTTTACTTATGTTCTTTTCCCAACACATTCTTATAGATATCAAGATGATCGGAAACCACGCTATTTACACTAAACGTTTTTTCCGCATACTTCCGACCGGCTCTTCCCATTTGTGTTACCAAAGCCCTATTCTTTGCTAACCTCAAAATAGCATTACTCAGGGCTAAAGAGTCCTTAGCTGGAATAAGAACGCCGGTAATTTTATCTAATATCGCGTCGCGACAACCGGGACAATCTGTTGTGATAATTGCGCGTCCGCATGCCGCGGCCTCTATAAGCACTTTAGGTAAGCCCTCGCCATAGTAAGAGGGCAGCACGACAATGTTAGTCTCAGAAAAAACTTTACTCATATCTTGTCTAAAACCTAAACAGTCAACTATCCCTGATCGTCTCCAAACCTCTATCTCTTCTGGTAGTATTGAATCAGGATTTTCAATGTCGGGAACACCTATTAATCTGAATGAAATCAAATCGGCAAACTCAGACTTGCCCACAATTTCAGCGGCTCTAATAAACTCGTAAATACCTTTCGCTTTTAATAATCGAGACGCCAGGCTAACTACTAGCTTCTCTTCAACGGGTTCATTTGTATATTTATACTCTGTTAAATCAACTCCAGAACCTCTAATTAAATGAACATTTTTTGGATGGGGCTTAACAATATTTTGTATTGTCGCTAAGTCAGTTTTATTTTGAAATATTAGTCTCGTAT
>JABAYZ010000311.1:841-2645 GCA_018608735.1 Flavobacteriaceae bacterium
TTGGATTAACCGCTGTTTTATATAATAATTCTACGATCCACTTTCGTAAAAGAGCAAAGCCCCCTGTAGAAACAAATACCAGCCCGAGGCCTGAAACAGCAATAATAAGTCCTTTCATGCCCAAGGCTCGCGCCATAATACCCACATAAAGGCTTGGCTTGATAGTTATGGTATGGATCACATCAGGCCGTAATCGTCTTAACAAGCGCAAAATGCTAAAGCAAGTTTTGACCTCATTAATCATCGACACACCGGCTCTGGAAAAAGGTACTTCATGGATTATAAAACCCAAACTCTTAAGATAGTCTTGCTGTCCTGTAAAACGGCAAGCCAAATGAACATCATATCCTTCCTCCAGCGCTGCAAGAGCGATGGGCAAACGGTGAGATATAAGAAACCAATCAACATTAACTACCATTAAAAGTTTACGCTTCATTTCGATCACGCTTCCTATTGACTTATGGGGTCGTGGCTAAAAAAATAATGAAAGCTGCACTGGAATAGTATAACTTACGAGAACAACCAATAATGGGAAAGCGGATAGTCTCATGAAGGCATACAAAACGAGGGGTAAGCGGAATGTGCATGGCGAGTGGCTCAAAATGAATTAATCTAGCTTATTGATAAATCAAATAATGAAACAATTACTATATTTTAAAGACTTCGTAATTTCTAATGGGATCGACAACAGCCAATCAAACAATACTACAAAGTGCTCGCAATCTCGGTGCGAGCAAAACTCGCTGTATCAGACATTTAGAGCGCCGATCTACTAGATAATCAATAGTCTCGGCAATTTACACCTTATTTATAACGAGAAAAATGTTTGGAAAAGGCATTTAAGATCCAACTTCGATTACGCGTTTATCAACACACAACCGACGTAATAAGAAACACTAATTTAAAGGAACTATGGTGAGATATTTTCTATCTCTTATCCAAAAACCAGCCAGAAACGACACTCGAACTCTGAAAACAACCACTCATTTATAGTTAGAACTTGTTCATCCACAAAATCATTTCGGATTTCTTTATCAATAAAGGTAACGAATTCTTGGCGGGTTGACGATTTAAAAACACGTAATATTTCCTTTTTAAACTTTTCTTGATTAGCCGATTTGAAGACTTTATTTTCTTTCACTGCTAATTTTAAATAGTGAAGTGCTTGACCTGAATCTGGGTATATAGCATCAACAATTTGGTACTCAACGCTTTCTTTTGAATTAACTGCAGTTGATTCGCTGTTTTTATCGTCTTTTAAAGCATTTCTGCCCAAAAAGGCCATCGATAAAAAAATTCCAGCACCTGTAATCACAAATTTACGCCTTTTCATACTCTACGTACTCTCCATGGTTTCAGATAAATGTTTCGCTAATCTTATCGCCAGAGCAACGATAGTATAAGTGGGGTTAGCATGACTCGCAGTTGGAAATACTGATGAACTGGCAATATAAAGATTTTTTACGCCGAAAACCTTACAGTCCGTATCTACCACTCCTTGGGATGGATGGATTGCCATCCGAGTTGTACCTGTATGGTGGCTGGCTCCCCCTCCTTGCAAGTATAATTGTTTCAATGAATCGTCATAACAGAATCTCCCCAAGCCTAGAGAGCCAACAGTCAGAGCTAAAAGCCTATAAAAACTAGCATATGCCTTTATATCCTGATCTTTAATCGCATGTTTAAGAATAAGCCTAGGCGTACCCAAAATATCATTTTCGTTTGACAACTTAACTCTGCTGTAAAAATTCGGAACTTGATCAAAAGCACCATTCAAGGCAAAAGCATAATTTTTTCGCCCCAT
>JABAYZ010000104.1:0-11201 GCA_018608735.1 Flavobacteriaceae bacterium
GCAGTTTGTAACATCGGTAGATTATTTTTTCAAAAATACAATTCTTATTTTTATTACATAAATTATTATATAAAATGATTGTATCTACAAGAAAAAAGTAGCGTTTAAACTAATAAATATCTTCTTAATTATTAAAAATATAAAAAAAATATGTAGGTTTGATAAAAGTCTTTTTAAATGAAAAATAGATTAAATCTTTTTAGTTTTATAGCGCTGATGTGTGTCTGTACAAGCGTTCATGCTCAATATACCGATGTTATAAATTCAAATCGTCCTGGAGCATCACAAAGTGCATTTTCTGTAGGAACAAAGGTGTTGCAGTTTGAAGTAGGCCCGTATTTGATCAAAGAAGAAAGACGTGTTTATCCCAAAGAAGACGTCTCTGGATTTGGGGTAGATTTTGCAGTCCACTATGGATTTTGGAAAGAAGCTTTAGAATTTAATCTACAAGGAAACTACCAAAGAGATACAAAAACATATCCCTTACTGAGAGGTGTTGCAATTAAACGTGGGAATTTTAAAAACCTCAATTTTGGAGCAAAATATCTGGTTTACGACCCCAATAAAAACAAAGAGGACAAACCAAATCTATATAGTTACCATGCCAATAGAGGGTTCAAATGGAAGAGTTTGATTCCTGCCGTTTCCGTAGCAGCTGGGGTGAACTTTGACGGAAAAGACAATCCCTACACAGCGCCTAATGTTGAGGGGCTTAGCTATAGAGGGGTATTGATCACTCAAAATAACTTCTATGGTGGGTGGGTGTTTATTACAAATGTTATGATGGATCGAATTGGAAGTGACCAGACCGATTTTCATTACATCCTTACCCTTACACATTCTTTTAATCCTAAATGGGCGGTTTTTGGAGAAACACAAGGTATAAAAAGTGACTTCTATGCCGATAATCTATTTCGATTTGGAGGGGGATATTTACTGAATAAAAACTTACAATTAGACACAGCTCTTACGTTTAATACTAAAGACACCCCGTCTGTACTAAGTTTAAATTTTGGGGCGTCCTACAGATTAGATCGCCATAAAGATAAACTCAAAATCGATAATCGAACCTCAGCTAAAGAACAAGGTAAACGGAAATCGCGTTCCAAAAAAAATAGAAAGAAAAAGGATACTAAATTTGATGAGGATTAAAGGATTATGATAACCATTCAAGAAGCGCTTTCTAAAAAAGAAATCAAACAATTTGTGAAATTTCCATTTTCTCTATACAAGAGTTCTAAATATTGGGTACCCCCAATTATTAGTGAAGAAATCAAAGTATTCAATAAAAGTACTAACCCTGTGTTAGAAAATGCGGAGGTTCGACTCTTTCTTGCCTATCAAGATGGAGCAATTGTTGGACGTGTAGCAGCCATTACAAATTGGTTGGAAGTGAAAGAGCAAAGTACCCAAAAAATGCGTTTTGGGTGGATGGATATGATTGACGACATTGAGGTTACCAAAGCGCTATTACAGAAAGTTGAAGCTATCGGCAAAGCGCACAAACTTGACTATATGGAAGGGCCAATAGGGTTTTCTAATTTAGATAAAGTTGGAGTTCTCACTTACGGTTATGACGAAATTGGAACTATGGTGACTTGGTATAATCACCCCTATTATGTAGCGCATTTGTATCAGCTCAACTTTAAAGTTGAAAAAGAATATGTAGAACATAAGCATCAGTTTAGCGACATCCTAATTGAAGATTCCAACCGTCTTGAAAATGTTATAAAAAAACGCTATAACTTAAGAGCTTTAGATTTTAAGGCTACAAAAGACTTGATGCCCTATGCGGATAAAATGTTCGATTTATTTAATGAAAGCTATGCATCCTTATCATCGTTTGTAGCCATTACAGACACTCAAAAAGCATTTTTAAAGAAGAAGTTTTTAAACTTCATTAATCCTGAGTATATAAAATTTGTAGTAAATGAGGCCGACGAATTGGTTGCATTTGGCGTTGTTATGCCCTCTTTTTCAGAGGCATTACAAAAAATAAATGGTAAATTATTTCCTTTTGGAATCTATCATATCTTAAAAGCCAAGCGCTCGAAAAAAGTCAATTTTTATTTGATTGGCGTCCAACCTGATTACCAAAAGAAGGGCGTACATTCTATTATTTTTAGTGCATTTCATAGAACTTTCGAACAGAAAGGTATTGTAGAATGCCGAAGAACACCCGAGCTGGCAGATAATTTAGCCATTCAAAAGTTATGGCGCAATTTTAACCCTCTGTTGATTAAAAAACGTTGTACCTTTAGAAAAGAGCTGTAAACGACTACTCTCCCATCGCTGCAGCAACGGATGCCGAAAGACGCTTATAAACGCCTTTTTCTAGGCGCTCTCTTATCACAGAAAATGCTTTTAAGGTTTCATCTACATCCTCCAAAGTATGCATAGAGGTTGGAATCAATCGGAGTAATATTAAACCTTTAGGAATGACAGGATACACTACAATGGAACAGAAAATTCCATAATTTTCACGAAGATCTTTCACTAAGGCCATCGCTTCGGGAATGCTTCCTTTTAGATATACGGGGGTCACACAACTTTGAGTGGTTCCTAAATCGAATCCGCTCTCACGCAAACCAGATTGTAAGGCATTTACAATTTTCCAAAGGTTTTCTTTAAGCTCTGGCATGGTTCGGATCATATCCAAACGTTTTAGAGCCCCTTTCACCAATTGCATTTGCAAGGATTTTGCAAACATTTGTGAACGTAAGTTATATTTTAAATAATCTATAATTTCTTTATCAGCCGCAATGAAAGCTCCAGTACTTGCCATAGACTTCGCAAAGGTTGCGAAGTACACATCAATTTCATCTTGAACACCTTGTTCTTCCCCAGCACCTGCACCTGTTTTTCCTAGCGTTCCAAATCCGTGGGCATCGTCTACTAGAAATCTGAAATTGAATTTATCTTTAAGTGCTGCAATTTCTTTCAATTTTCCTTGTTCGCCACGCATTCCAAATACACCCTCAGAAATGACTAGAATTCCACCACCGGTATGCTCAGCCATTTTGGTGGCACGCTCCAAGTTTTTTTCTAAGCTTTCTATATCGTTATGCTTATAAGTAAAACGTTTTCCCATGTGTAAACGAACACCATCAATAATACAGGCATGCGAATCCACATCATAAACAATGATATCATCCTTCCCTACTAAGGCATCAATTGTAGACATGATTCCTTGGTATCCAAAATTTAAGAGATAGGTAGATTCTTTACTTACAAATTCGGCTAATTCATCTTGCAATTGTTCATGAAGGGAGGTGTGTCCAGACATCATTCGAGCTCCCATTGGATAGGCAGATCCGTAATCGTTAGCAGCTTCGGCATCTACTTTTCTAACTTCGGGGTGATTGGCTAGACCCAAATAATCATTTATACTCCAAGTGATGACGTCTTTTCCTTGAAACTTCATTCGATTGGAAATCATCCCCTCTAGTTTTGGAAATACAAAGTAGCCTTCAGCTTGACTTGCCCATTTTCCTAAAGGCCCTTTGTCTTTATATATCTTCTCGAATAAATCTCTCATCATGATCTTTAGTTAGTTTGCACTACAAAACTATACAATAATATTATGAATACATAATAATTTAAGAATTTAAAACGGAGAGAATTATTGTGTTGATTTGGGAGAAAAGACTAACAGTTTAGTGTATGAGTAGTAACGGACTTCTACTCACAAACCTTTCGATTTTGCACTGACCTTTGTTTTATGTTTATACTTTTGTTTTATCATTTTATCCGCTATTGCATATACAAGGTATTGTAAATTAGTTATTTGACATGTCCAATTCCAAATCCCATATCTTCAATTTTATACAAATGATTATGATCATGCATTAATAAATGTCTTAGCATTATATAGGGCGAGTAAGTTTTATATTCTGGATGAATGGCTAACTTATTCCAATCATTTGAATTAAACTCTTTTGCTAATTCAATTGTTCTATGTCTAATTTCAAAAAAATCATTAATGACCTTTTTCAGGTCTAATTCCATAAAAAAATCTTCATCAAAATTATCCCCTGAAAGTGGTTCAAATATTGGTTTTTCTTGCTGTCTAAAAGCGTTAAGTCTTTTTTGGAATCCATAAATATCACCAACTGCTATGTGAGTTGCATGTTCATGAATTGACCACTTACCTTTGACAATTTTCTTCTTGTAAAGTTTAGAGTCAATTTCAGTAATCAATTCCCTTAACAATCTAGGCGTTTCACTTAAAGCGTTTAATATAGTTTCAATTTCTCTATTCATTTTTCTAAAATGAGCTACAACTACTTAATAAACTCAATACATTGGGCTGAATACTGCTTTTGATCATCAAAAAAACCTTGATCGTTCATCCATTGATCATTGTATATCTTACTCATATAACGTGACCCATGATCAGGAAATATCAAAACGATGACATCTGTAGATTTAAACTCGTTAGTGTCTTGAAGTTGTTTGACTGCTTGTACTACGGCTCCAGAAGTATAGCCAACAAAGATCCCTTCGGTTTTAGATATTTCTCTAGCGGTATGTGCGCTGTCCTCATCGTTAACTTTAATAAATTTATCAATGAGATCAAAATCGGTTGCAGAGGGTATTAAATTTTTACCAAGACCTTCTATACGGTAGGGATAAATTTCATTGGGATCTAATTCTCGCGTTTCATGGTATTTTTTTAATACAGAGCCATAGGCATCAACTCCAATTATTTTAATGTCTGGATTTTTTTCTTTTAAATACTTAGCGGTTCCAGAAATTGTACCTCCTGTTCCACTACAGGCTACCAGGTGTGTGATTTTACCTCCAGTTTTATTCCAAATTTCGGGACCTGTACTTTTATAATGTGCCTCCAAATTAAGGCTATTAAAATATTGATTGATATAAATCGATCCTTCAATTTCTTTATGTAACCGTTTGGCGACTTCATAATAGGATCTTGGGTCATCTACACTAACGTTTGCGGGGCAGACATATACTTTTGCACCCATACTTTTTAGCATATCAATCTTATCCAATGACGATTTTGAGCTCACAGCTAACACACATTTATAGCCTTTGATAATACTAACCATTGCAATGCTAAATCCTGTATTTCCAGATGTGGTTTCAATAATAGTATCTCCAGGCTTAAGTATTCCTTTTTTTTCAGCTTCTTCAATAATGTGAAGTGCAATTCGGTCTTTAGAAGAATGTCCTGGATTAAAGGCATCTAGTTTGGCAATATAGTTACCTGGGAATCCAGAGGTCACCACATTTAACTTGACTAGCGGCGTATTTCCCACTAATTCCAATACATTATTAAATATTAATTTTTCTTTATTTACCAAACCTAGTTTTTCAATTTATAGTCGTTTACAAAATTACAATTTTATTTTAATATAGATTCTAGATCTAATAAAAACGCATACTCCTTAGCGACTTCTTTTAAGGCCTCAAAACGTCCAGATGCGCCGCCGTGACCTGCTTCCATATTGGTGTGAAGGTACAGTTGCGACGTGTTATTGTTTTGAGCTCTTAAGCGTGCAACCCATTTGGCAGGTTCCCAATATTGAACTTGAGAATCATGCAGACCTGTGGTCACTAACATATTTGGATAGCGTTTATTTGTAATGTTATCATATGGCGAATATGATTTCATATAATCGTAATAGGCTTTATCGTTTGGATTGCCCCACTCGTCATACTCTCCAGTAGTTAGCGGAATACTATCATCCAGCATCGTTGTTACAACATCTACAAAGGGCACCTGAGCTACAACTCCATTGTACAATTCAGGAGCTAAGTTTATGACAGCCCCCATCAAAAGTCCACCTGCACTACCGCCCATCGCATAATGATGCTCGGAAGATGTATAATTATTTTCAATTAAATATTTTGAACAATCTACAAAATCTGAAAACGTGTTTTTCTTTTTAAATAATTTTCCGTCCTCATACCATTGACGTCCCAAATATTGACCCCCTCTAATGTGTGCAATTGCAAAAATAAACCCTCGGTCTAAAAGGCTCATTCTAACCGTAGAAAAATACGGATCAATCGTACTTCCATAAGATCCATAGGCATATAATAACAAAGGCGTTACAGAAGATTTTTTGGTATCAACGTGACGCACCAAAGAGATCGGGATTTTTGTACCATCTGCAGCCGTAGCCCACAAACGTTCAGAAGTATAATTTTCTTTTTTAAATTTTCCACCTAAAACGTCTTGTTCTTTTTTAATGGTTTTAGTTTTTGTGACCATATCAAAATCAATAACAGACGAAGGTGTTGTTAAAGACTGATATCCATATCTCAAAATTGTAGTGTCAAAATCAACATTTGTAGTGGTGTAGGCCGTATAGGTTTCGCTTTCAAAAGGCAGGTAATAACTATCGGTGCCGTCCCAACGTTTAATGTGAATATGGTTCAATCCGTTTTCACGTTCAGAAACCACTAGAAAGTCTTTGAAAATTTCAATACCCTCGAGCAATACCTCATCTCGGTGTGGAATCACATCGTTCCAATATTTTTTTTCGGTTTGTGTTTCCGACGTTTTTGAAAGCTTAAAATTTTGAGCGCCATCGGCATTTGAAACTATATAAAACGAATCTTCAAAATGAGAAATCCCATATTCTAAACCACGTGTTCTTGGTTGAAACACTTTGAAATCGCCATCAGGAGTATCAGCATTTAAAATTTGATATTCGGTAGTCAAGGTGCTATAACTTACGATAACCAAATATTTTTTGGATTTGGTTTTATAAACGCTAACTCCAAAAGTATCATCTGTTTCTTCATAAATCAATTCATCCGATTTTTGATCCGTATCTAGTTGATGCTTGTAAATAGCTTCTGAGCGCAACGTCGTTTCATCTTTCAACGTATAAAACAAGGTTTTGTTATCATTGGCCCAAGTACTACCTCCAGTCGTGTTTGATATTTTATCTTTAAAAACCAAATTGGTTTTAAGATCCTTAATGTATAATGTATATTGACGTCTGCCAGTAGTATCAATTCCATAAGACACCAAATCATTATTTGGGTTTATATTTAAGCCAACTAATCTAAAATATGAATGGTCTTTTGCCATTTCATTACAATCAAATAAGAGCTCTTCTTCCGCTTCTAAGGTTCCCTTTTTTCGCGTATAAATAGGATAATCTTTCCCTTTTTCATATTTGGTAATGTACCAGTAGCCGTTGTATTTATAAGGCACAGAACTGTCGTCTTCTTTGATTCTTGACTTCATTTCTTCGAACAAAGAGGTTTGAAATTTTTTGGTATGCGCAGTGTGGGCCTCATAGAAGTCATTTTCGGCATTAAGATAGTCAATCACTTCTGGATTTTCTCTATCGTTTAACCAATAATATTCATCAACTCGTACATCATCATGAGTCGTAAGGTTTTTTGGAATTTGTTTTGCTATTGGAGCATTCGGTAGTTCTGACATTGATTTATTAGTCTTGGTATCACAAGCAAAAAGTGAACTTATTAAAATTAGAAATAGAAATTTAAATTTCATAGAGTGTAAATTTAAAGTTTTAAAAGTCTAAACTTACAAAAAAAATCAGGGTTTGCGTAAAATTTCCAAAAGAATGGTATGCATCGCATCAGTATAATCTAAA
This sequence comes from Flavobacteriaceae bacterium, assembly GCA_018608735.1. Lineage (GTDB taxonomy): Bacteria > Bacteroidota > Bacteroidia > Flavobacteriales > Flavobacteriaceae > Hel1-33-131. The sequence goes on from JABAYZ010000104.1 coordinate 7,605, forward strand.
TGTGTCACCATTCTGAGCTTACCGCTTCCCATATCACTCACTAGGATATCATGCGCTTTTAATTTGTTTAGAAACAAATCTGCAGGAACATTGGAGTTTAGTTTGAATATGACAATGTTTGTTTCTACAGCTTCAACTCCAGAGATCGCATCCAGTTGTTCAAGGACAGTAGCGATATCTTTGGCTTTTTGATGATCCTCTTTGAGGCGATCGAAGTGATGATCCAAAGCATAAGACGCTGCAGCTGCAAGCGATCCGATTTGGCGCATGCCTCCGCCCAACATTTTCCGAACTCGTAGCGCTTTATTCATGTGTACGTCGTTGCCAACCAACATAGACCCTACTGGAGCTCCTAAGCCTTTACTAAAACACACTGAAATCGTATCAAAAATTTCTCCATATTGAAGTGGTGTTTCAGGTTTTGCAACAAGCGCATTCCACAAGCGGGCACCATCCAAATGAAGTCCTAAATCATGAGTATCACAAACTATACGGATTTTTGAGATTTCCTTAAAATCCCAACATGCACCACCGCCTTTGTTAGTTGTGTTTTCTAAAGTTACCAAAGATGTCAATGGACTGTGATAAAAATCAGGAGGGTTGATTGCGGCTTCTACTTGGTCAGCCGTCATCATGCCGCGATGTCCATCCACAAGATTGCAAGACACTCCACTATTGAAAGACACCCCACCACCTTCGTAATTATAAACATGTGCATATTTATCACAAATCAATTGCTCTCCGGGTTGTGTGTGTAATTTGATTGCGGTTTGATTGGCCATAGTCCCTGAGGGAAAAAATAAAGCTTTTGGCTTCCCAAAAAGCGCGGCGACTCGGGTTTCTAAAGCATTCACTGTTGGGTCTTCTGCATAGACATCGTCACCCAACTTGGCACTCATCATGGCATCTAACATCCCTTTTGAAGGTCTTGTAACGGTATCACTTCGTAAATCTATTTGCATGAATTAATTTTTGGATATAAAACTACATATAATTTTAATTCTATACTATAAATTCTATTTTTGTAATTCGAAATAAAATTATGATAACACACGATCACATAAAAGATCTTTTTGAGCGCCTTGGAGCGTTGAGGAGGTATCTTTGACTTAGATGCCAAACGCATCGAAATTCAAAATGAAGAAGAAAAAACTTTTTCCCCTGATTTTTGGAACGATTCGAAAGCAGCCGAGCTGCTCATGAAATCTATACGTGTTAACAAAAAATGGGTAAGCGATTTTGAAACCGCGCAAACCTATGCAGAAGACCTGGAAGTCTTATTTGATTTTTTTAAGGAAGGAGAAACCTCTGCTGAAGATGTTGAAAAACAATTTGAGCTAGCTTCTACGTTTTTAGAAGATATTGAATTTAGAAATATGCTTTCGGAAGAAGGCGATAGCCTTAGTGCAGTGCTGCAAATCACAGCTGGTGCTGGGGGTACAGAAAGTTGTGATTGGGCAAATATGCTCATGCGCATGTATGTCATGTATGCAGAGAAAAATAATTTTAAAATCAAAGAGCTAAATCTGCAAAATGGCGATGTAGCTGGAATCAAAACGGTAACACTACAAATTGAAGGCGACTTCGCTTTTGGATGGTTGAAAGGTGAAAACGGCGTGCACCGTTTGGTACGGATCTCTCCTTTTGACAGTAATGCCAAACGCCATACAAGTTTTGCGTCTGTGTATGTATATCCACTAGTTGATGACACCATTGAGATTGACATCAACCCAGCAGACATCGATATCACTACTGCACGATCAAGTGGAGCTGGTGGGCAAAATGTAAACAAAGTTGAAACCAAAGTTCAACTGACTCATAAACCTTCAGGGATCCAAATTTCATGTTCTGAAACACGATCTCAACACGACAACCGTTCGAGAGCGATGCAAATGCTAAAGTCGCAATTGTATGAAATTGAACTCAAAAAACAATTGGCGCAGCGTGAAGATATTGAAGCAGGGAAAATGAAAATTGAATGGGGCAGTCAAATTAGAAACTATGTCATGCATCCCTATAAACTTGTCAAAGATGTACGTACAGCCAAAGAAACTGGAAATGTTGATACTGTGATGAATGGAGAAATCACTCCTTTCCTAAAAGCATATTTGATGCTAATGGGCCAAAAAGAAAAATCGGACACTTTATAGTACGCTTGTAAATGTAAACGTACGAATATTACAATTGTTCGATTTTTTTTTTAAGTTAGCATTATGAAATTCCCAAATAACCTAATTTCAAAACTAACCTCAAGAAAAAACAATAATTCGTTCAGAGCATTACCAACTAATCACGATCTGATCGATTTTTCGTCTAATGACTATTTAGGATTTTCACGAAATGAAAATATTTTAAAACTTGTTGAAACTGCGTCTAAAAACACAGGTTTTTTTAATGGAAGTACTGGCTCGCGGCTGCTCTCTGGAAATCATACCATACATGTCGAAGTCGAAAATGAACTCGCTGAATTTTTCAAAACGCCTAGTACACTTCTATTCAATTCAGGGTATGACGCCAATCTAGGAGTCCTTTCTAGTGTACCTCAACGCGGAGATATCATTTTATTTGACGAACTCTGTCATGCATCCATTAGAGATGGGATTCGATTGTCAAATGCATCATCTTATAGTTTTAAACACAATACCCTTTCGGATTTAGAAAGAAAATATCTAAATACCAAAAAAGCATCAGTTACAACATACATCGTTGTGGAATCAATTTACTCCATGGATGGGGATCGAGCCCCCTTGAAAGACATGGCTGAATTTTGCAAAAAAAATTCGTGTTTCTTCATTGTTGATGAGGCACATGCCACCGGCGTTTTTGGAACTCAAGGCAGAGGATTGATTGACGAACTTTGTCTGGATGATTTCATTTTTGCGAGAGTCGTTACTTTTGGAAAAGCATTGGGGTGTCACGGCGCAGTTGTTTTAGGTTCTAATGCGTTACGGAATTATTTAATAAACTTTTCAAGGCCGTTTATATACACAACCGCTATGCCCATTCATGCCGCTTTAACCATGAAATTTGCGCTAAATGAACTTGAAACTACAGACCAACTCACAAGGCTGAAAAGAAATATTAGTGTATTTAAAAATGCCCTTCAAACCCATAACTTACAAAACAGATTTATTGAAAGTGACAGCGCGATTCAAAGTTGTATTATAGGCGATCCCATAAAAACAAAAGCCATCGCAGCTACAATTCAAAAAGAGGGTTATGATGTGAAAGCCATATTAGTTCCAACTGTAGCCTTGGGAACAGAACGGATACGATTCTGTATTCATAGCTATAATTCTGTGTCTGAAATTGAAGACATTCTTTATAAATTTAGTACACTTATTTATAATTTAAACCCCCTATAAACACATGAATACCCTATTTATTACTGGTATTGGAACTGACGTTGGAAAAACAGTAGTGTCTGCTATGGTCTCAGAAGCCTTGAAAGCCGATTACTGGAAACCTATTCAGGCTGGTGAATTATCCCATTCAGATTCCCACAAAATTGAAGAATTAATTAGCAATACACAATCAAAAATATTTAAAACTAGTTACGCCCTAAAAACGCCGATGAGTCCGCATGCAGCTGCTGAG
>JABAYZ010000104.1:11211-18138 GCA_018608735.1 Flavobacteriaceae bacterium
GACGGCATCACTATTGAAACCAAAAAGATCATCAAACCAATTACTGAAAATAATTTAGTTATTGAAGGGGCTGGCGGGTTATTGGTCCCTGTAAATGATTCTGAAACGATTTTAGACCTTATTAAAAGTGACTATAAAGTTATTGTAGTGTCCAAACATTACCTAGGAAGTATTAATCATACACTTTTAACGATAGAACTATTAAAAACCAGAGGATTAGCTATTGCTGGAATTATATTTAACGGCAATGAAGTTAACACATCAGAGCGTATTATTGAAAAAATGACCAATGTTCCAATATTAGGAAGAATTAATGACGAAAAAATAATTGACAAAGCAGTCATAAAAAAATATGCAACTCTACTGAAACCCCTATTAGAAGCCTTGTAATGAATTTAGCCGAAAGAGATAAAGCCCATTTATGGCATCCTTTAACACAACATAAATTAAAGCCAAATCATTTGCCAATTGTAAAAGCAAAAGGAGTGACACTCTATGATGATGAAGGCAAAGAATATATAGATGGTATTGCCTCTTGGTATACCTGCATGTATGGCCATTGTAATGCATATATTACTTCAAAAATTAAAGCACAACTGAACGAATTGGATCAAGTTGTATTCAGTGGATTTACACACAAACCAGCGATAGAATTGTCAGAGAAATTGATAGCTATCCTACCTTCAAAACAAAACAAATTATTTTTTTCTGATAATGGTTCCACAGCAGTCGATGTGGCCATAAAAATGGCACTTCAATATTTTTTCAATAAAAAAGAAAAACGAACACGGATTATTGCTTTGGAAGAGGCGTTTCACGGCGATACTTTTGGGGCAATGTCTGTTTCGGGTTTATCGATTTACAACGGACCATTTGAGTCCTTTTTATTAACTATCGATAGAATTAGAGTCCCCACAGAACACAATTCGAAAACGGTGTTTACTCATTTTAAAAACTTAGTTGCCACAGGCGAGGTTGCAGCATTTATCTATGAACCGTTGGTACAAGGCGCAAATTCAATGCGGATGTATGATGCTAATTTATTGAACGAATTGTTAGCGATTGCAAAAAAACATAATGTCATCGCTATTGCCGATGAAGTGATGACTGGTTTTGGAAAAACAGCGAAGCATTTTGCGTCTGAGTATATGTTTCATCAACCCGATATTATTTGTATGGCCAAATCGCTCACTGCAGGCGTAGCTCCAATGGCACTAACGAGTTGTACGCAGAAAATTTATGAGGCGTTTTATGATGATGCCATTACAAAAGGATTTTTTCACGGTCATACCTATTCTGCAAATCCCTTAGCATGTACTGCAGCAATTGCTGGAATTGATTTATTGGTGTCTAAAGACATTCAAGAGAGGATTTCAGAGATCAGCACTAAACATCTGGCTTTTGAACGTTATATTAAAAATCATCATAAGGTCAGATCTACTCGATGTTTGGGCGTGATTTTTGCACTAGACTTAAACATAAAAATGGACCGATATGGATTTTTACGGGATAAATTATTTAATTACTTCATGGAGGAAGGGGTGTTTTTAAGACCCTTAGGCAATACGATCTATGTCCTACCACCATTTGTAATTACTAATACCGAATTAGATCGAATTTACAACGTCATTGAAAATGCATTAGAATTAGTTTAAATGAAAGAAAAAATCTCAATAATGAGTATGGCATCTGTATCTGCATTAGGAAGTAGTGACAAACAAGTTTGGGCGCAGTACCTCACTAAAAAACAGGGCTTTAAAAACAAAACCTTCAATGGCAAAAAAACCTTAGTGAGTGCACTATCCGACGCCGATTGGAATGCTGTAAATAAATTAAAAGAAACACCCCATTATAAAGATTTGGACCCCTCTGTTTTATTGGCAATATCCGTTTCTAGAAAAGCAGTGGCTAAGTTGAGTTGGAAGGATAATTTTTTTGGAATTAATATTGGATCGTCTAGAGGCGCCACAACCCTATTTGAAAAATACCACTCAGAGTTTTTAACGCATAAAAATGGTTATGTTTCAACCTTAAGTTCACCAACAACTACCTTAGGAAATATATCATCCTGGGTAGGCCATGATCTTCAATCAAGTGGGCCAACGATTAGCCATTCCATTGCGTGTTCTACTGCTTTGCATGCGATCTTAAATGGTATTGCTTGGATTACGAGTGGTATGTCCGACCGTTTTTTGGTTGGCGGAAGTGAGGCGTCCAATACTCCTTTTACAGTTGCTCAAATGAGGGCTTTAAAAATTTATTCTAATGACAAAAGTGCATATCCCTGTCAAACGCTAGATTTAAATAAAAAGCAAAATACAATGATATTGGGTGAAGGTGCTGCAGTTTTTTGCTTAGAAAAAGGTACTCAAAAAGAGGCAATCGCAGTCATTGAAGGTATTGGGTATGCCACAGAACCTTTGAAACATAATATTTCAATTTCAACCAATGCCGATTGTTTTCAGAAATCCATGACAATGGCTATTGGAAGTGTTAAACTAGACGCTATTGATATTGTCGTCATGCACGCCCCTGGCACCCTAAAAGGGGACATCTCTGAACACAATGCAATCAAGCAACTATTTAAAGATAAAATACCTGCATTAACTTCTAATAAATGGAAAATTGGACATACCCTTGGAGCGTCTGGGGGCTTAAGTTTAGAATTTGCAATACACATGCTACAACATCAAAAATTTATTGAAATTCCTTTTTTAAAAGGTCAAAAACATCCTAATAAAATAAAAAAAATACTAGTCAACGCCGTTGGTTTTGGAGGAAATGCGGTAAGCTTGTTAGTATCCATAAATCAAAAAAAACTAAAATGAAAACCTACTTAAAAGAAGATATCTTAAAGATATACAACACGCCCTTAATGGAATTGATTTTTGAAGCCGCAAACGTACACAGGCTTCATCACGATCCTTCAAAGATTCAAGTTAGCACCTTAATTTCAATAAAAACAGGAGGATGTCCCGAGGATTGTGGATACTGTCCTCAGGCTGCTAGATACCACACAGGAATTGAAAAAAACGACTTAATGCCTGTTAATACCGTCATTAATTTGGCAAAAAAAGCAAAACAAAATGGCTCTTCTCGTGTATGTATGGGGGCGGCGTGGCGCAATGTCAAAGAGGGAGATGATTTCGAAAAAGTACTAGAAATGGTCAGAGGTATCAGTCATTTGAATATGGAAGTCTGTTGTACCCTTGGCATGATTACTGAAAGTCAAGCTTTGCGCTTGGCTGATGCTGGTTTACATTACTACAATCATAACCTAGATACTTCTGAGGAGTACTACAAAGAAGTCATCTCTACAAGAGGTTATGATGATCGCTTACAAACATTAAAAAATGTAAATAAAGGCGCCTTAAAAGTATGTTCTGGAGGTATTATAGGAATGGGCGAAACTGTTGAGGATAGGATTGGAATGTTAATGAGTTTATTAAGCCTAGATAGAATTCCGGATTCCGTTCCTATCAATGCATTGGTTCCTGTAGAGGGAACGCCCTTAGCAAGCAAAAATGTTATTCCCGTTTGGGACGTCATAAGAATGATTGCGACCACAAGAATTGTAATGCCAAAAACAACGGTACGATTATCCGCAGGAAGAACAGAAATGAGCATGGAAGCACAAGCCCTGTGTTTTATGGCGGGGGCTTCTTCTATCTTTGCCGGGGAAAAGCTCTTAACTACTCCCAATCCTGGAGCGGATAAAGATGCCGAAATGTTTGCTTTATTAGGATTAATTCCAACCGAAAAAAAGAAAGAAAATGTCGATAAATTCAAAATTCGAAAAACTATATTAAAAAATGATGACCCTGTGAAATGGACCAGACCAGGCCATGTTATCGACAGAAATGTCAAAGCAACAAAAGCGGCAAAACAGATCAGAAAAAAATTAAAATAAAATACATTGTTTTGTAGTATTAAAAGTAAAGACTTGTTTTAGTGGATTTTAACACCCTTTTATTTAACAGAATATTAACCTCAATAGGCTAATTATCAAGCTACTTTTGTACTTAATTTTTTTTTAAATTCATAGTTATGAATAAGCGTGTGTTATTTGCTTTCAGTTTTATTTTGATTCACTGCACTTTGATTGCTCAAAAAAAGTTGGACACCTATGTTGTATCGGGGAAAATTATAGAAAAAGAAAGCCAAGTGCCTCTTGAATATGCAACCGTTGCTTTTTTTAGTCCTGACAAAAACAAGGTGATTGGAGGGGGCATCACAGATTATGAAGGTAATTTTAGCATTGCAATCCCTAAGGGGGTTTATGACATTGCTTTTGAATATTTTTCATTTGTAACACTTACAAAATCAAATTACACGCTCGATCAAGATACCAATTTTGGAGTTCTCAAAATGGAAGATGATTTACAAGCCTTAGATGCTGTAGATATCATTGCAGAGCGGACTACTGTTGAAATAAAATTAGATAAAAAAATATATAATGTTGGAAAAGATCTCACTGTAAGAGGTGGTAGTGTGAGCGATGTGTTAGACAATGTTCCTTCGGTTTCTGTAGACATTGAAGGGAATGTTGCTTTGAGAGGCAATGGAAATGTACGTATTTTAATAAACGGTAAACCCTCGGGTTTGGTGGGATTAAATTCTACAGATGCGTTGCGACAATTACCAGCAGATGCTATTGAAAAAGTTGAAATCATCACCTCTCCTTCTGCACGCTATGATGCCGAGGGCACGGCTGGAATTCTAAATATTATTTTGAGACGAAGCAAACTGCTCGGACTCAACGGTGCGGTCATACTGAATGCAGGACACCCAGATCAATTGGGGGCTTCTGGAAATATAAACTACCGTACAGGAAATGTAAATATTTTTAATACTTCTGGCTATTCATACAGAAATAGCCCTGGGAATTCGACTACAGAAACAACGTTTTTTAATTCCGATTACGACGATAACGGAATGCTTATTGGTGACGCTCCGAACACGTATCGAAACGAATACCGCACTTTTGAACGCATCCGAAAAGGATTTAACAGCAATACAGGAATCGAATGGTACATCAATCCAACCACTTCCCTAACATCCGCTTTTTTAGTTAGAAAAAGTGACAACACCAATGAGACCTTTAACCGTGCCGAATCTTTTGATGCTACAAGAACATTAATAAGTCAATCCTTGCGCTACGACCCCGAACTTGAAACGGATGAAACCACACAGTTTTCTATTAATTTTGACAAGCAATTTCATGGCAATAGCGACCACCGATTGACCCTAGATTTTCAAGTTGAAAACAATTCAGAAGATGAAAATTCCATTATTTACAATAATGCTGTTGCTGCAGAACGCGTCCAAACTCTTGAAGATCAAGAACGCGTTTTACTAAAAACAGATTTCACACTTCCTATAGGAAAGAATAGTCGCTTTGAAGCGGGTTATAATGGTCGTTTTAGCAAAAACACAACGGACTACAGTTTAGAGTTTGCCGAAAATGATGCTTTTGTATTGGATACTGACGTTAGTAATACTTTGATATACAAAGAAGATGTCAATGCATTTTACTCCCAATTTGGAAGTAAGCTCAAAGATAAATTTTCATTTTTACTGGGCTTGCGACTGGAGTCGACGCGGGTAACCATTCAACAACTCAGCAGTAATGACTATAACAATAATAATTATATTGGTCTTTTTCCTACGGTTAACTTGGGCTATGAATTTTCTGAGTCTCAAAGCCTAACATTAGGCTATAACCGACGTATCAGTCGACCACGTTCGCGCTTTTTAAATCCCTTTCCTTCCCGAAGCAGTGCCACTAATTTATTTCAAGGCAATCCAAACATCAACCCAAGTTATTCAAATGGGTTTGACATTGGCTACCTCAACAAATTTGGCATTTTAACACTCAATACTTCATTGTATTTCAACCATGCCACCGATGTGTTTACATACGTAAGTGAAGACACAGGTGAAGAAGTTTTGATAGACGGCCAGAGTGTTCCTGTCATTCGCCGCGGCCCCATTAACTTGGCTGAAGAAGACCGCTATGGGTTTGAGTTCACCTTGACTTATCGTCCATCAAAAAAGTGGAATATGAATGTTAATTTCAATTTATTTCAATCTGTTATTAGAGGAAATTATAAAGGCTTGAGTTATGATTCCGAAAACTTAAATTGGTTCATTCGATTAAATAACAAATATACATTACCAGGAAAAGTAGAATGGCAAACGCGCATAAGTTATGATGGCCCACGAATAGATGCTGTAAACAGACGAGATGGGCGATTTTCGTCAAATATGGCATTTAGCAAAGACGTGTTTAAAGAAAAAGCGTCTATTTCTTTTAATGTTAATGATATATTCAACACCCAACGCCGAAATTTAGAATCCACGACACCAACATTTTATAGTGATAGTGATTACCGATGGCGCGTCCGTTCGTACAATCTATCGTTCACCTACCGTTTCAATCAGAAGAAAAAAGGCCCTCAACGGGGTGGCTTCGGAGATGGTTTCGACGGCTAACAAACAAAAAAATCCAAAACAGAAATGCTTTGGATTTTGATGTATATAAAGGTGACCTTTTTTAAGCTTTTTCTGCTTTTGCTTTTTTAGCGTCTCTTTTTTCTTTGAAGTGTTCTAGTGCAGAACCAACCACCCAGTAAGGAATGGCGAAGGTTAATAAGAAAATCATTAACCAAAATCCTAAGGTTAAGATGGATAAAAATGCTAAAAATCCTAAATACTGATCAAAATCGAACATGGTATATGCTTTTGTTTTACGCTACAAATATACTATAAGAAAAATAGTTTTACAACATAAAATTTCAGATTTATATGTTAAAAATTGAGGCGATTTTTTGTTATTTAAAAAATTAGTGTAGTTTTGAGTGTTGATAGACCCCAAAGTCTAATTCTTCAATAAGCAATTTAACCGAAGCTTAAGATATTATTTTA
>JABAYZ010000093.1 GCA_018608735.1 Flavobacteriaceae bacterium
CATCCTCAGCCATTTGGCGCGCCTGAGAGTACAGCAGCCATTTTTCGCCACCTAGTTTAGCTAATCGTTCAGTAATGGATGCATAACGCATACTATTTTGAGTCTAAAATAAACGGTTGTGCAATACTTGAAAATACTTCTGCTACACGTTCAACATCAGAGGGAAGCATGTTATGATGATTTGGCAGATAAATACCATAATCGTGAACTATATCTGCATTTTTTAAATCGCAGTGACCATTAACACGGGTCCAAAAAGGATGCCGTCCAATGTTTCCACAGATCAAGGGACGACATTCAATTTGTTCTGCTTTTAATTTATTGAAAACCTCAAGCCGGTTTTTGACAAAGGTACCATAAGCAAAGGATGATAAAGTCTCAGTTGGACTTTCTTGTATGAAATAATCACTTAGCGAAGCTTTATAAAGTCCGAAATTACGTTCACGACAAGCGACAATCTTGTTTAATTTTTTTAGTTGTGTTCTTCCAATAAAAGCCTGCAAATCTGTTGATCGCAAATTAAATCCTGGATAATAAAATGTGTAAAGGTTTCGGAATTCATCTATATTATTTTCTGAAGTCAGGTTGTTGCGCTTTTCCTTCGATAGATCACGTGACCAACCGTGTGATCTTAAAGAAAGCATAATTTGGTGAAGTTCATCATCATCTGTGACGACCATACCGCCTTCAATCGTTGAGATATGGTGGCCATAATAAAACGAGAATGAACCTGCCAGCCCATGTGAACCAAGCTTTTTTCCACCGGAAGTACTTCCAAGAGCTTCACAACTGTCTTCAATGAGATGAACATCCCAGCGCATGCAAATTTCTTTAATTTGGTCTAGGTGATTAGCATGGCCTAAAACATGTACAAGAATTAGTAATGAAGGTCGTTCAGTTTTGCATAAATATTCCAAATGATTCAAATCAAGACCAAGATTAACTGGATCACTATCACAAAGCGAAATATCGAAACCAAATTGCATTAATGGGGAAACTGTTGTTACCCAACTTACAGCCGGTGCAATTACTTTAAGATTACGTAGAGCACCAGCTTCTTTTAATGCATAGATCATTAATAAATTTGATGAAGATCCAGAATTAGTAAAGATTGCATGACGTGAGCCCATCCACTCTCTAAATTCTTCTTCAAATGCAATGGTTTGAGAGGCCTTTGTCAAACGATTTCCTGCAAGAATCCAATTTGATAATTCATGAAGATCTGGTTGAGTTATTGTATCATCAGCCAGGAAAATAGGTTTATTTTTTTTAAGAATTGGCATTAGTTATACCCTAAAATTCGACGAATAAGCCGCATTAATTTAATTTCACGATAATATCTTTTTACTTCATCGTAAGCTTTCTCTATTTTTAAACTTTTCTTGTTTTCAAGACTAGCATTAATTGTGATGGAACCATCATGTGCTCGAAATGTAGCAAGACTTTTATTAACAAAACCAATTTTAGGATAACGTATCATTGACAACAATGTTACAAAACAATCTGGTCCAACGCCATGGTATTCAGATTTTGAAAGTGGTAGCCGACCTTGATATAGCGCATCAATCAAAATCTGTTTTCGATAAACCGCTGCGGCTGGGGAAATCAATGAACGGAGAATTTTCTTTTCAATTTTTTTGCGTGGGTAGACACCAGTTTTTGGACACCAATCTTTAAATTGGGTAAACTGAACAGTACCAGTTTTTTCATCAAAAATATCTGCACAAGTAAATGCAAATCCCACATCATCTGCAAAAACATTCATACAATCTGAAATAAATTCAGGCTCAATCCAATCATCATCAAACTGTAAATGAACAAAATCACCTGTGGAACTTAATACACCTTCTAACCAACAGAAGTGTGGACCAAAATCTTCAGAGCGTTTAATATATTTTACACGATTTCCATATGAGGCAACTACTTCATCTGTTTTATCAGTTGATCCATGATTTACTACAATCACTTCTACAGAATAAGTTTGTTTTAATGCACTATCTATCGCTTTGGGTAAAAATGATGCTCTGTTATAAGTAGGAATAACTATACTTACAGTTGAAGTATTTTTTTTAGTTTCAAACATTTTATTCTTCCAAAAACTTATTGAGTTTATTCACATTAGCCAATAAACAATTCTGATTTCCATTATGCCTTATGTCCAGCGTTTGTGATGTAAGACCCTGAACAAAATCACTTATAAGAGTTGGTCGACCAGATCCAATGTTTATTGTACCACAATATTCAGCAAAGCTAAGCTTCGCAATAAAATTTGAGACATCTTCAGCAGACAAAAAATCACGAATACTATTTGCCCCAGTTAGATTAAACGGCAAACTCAGATCTTCATTTAACAGCCTTTTTACGATGCTTGGCATTAAATATGGGCCTCTTTGCGATGGGTCATGAATTGAAAAGACTCTACCAATACATAAAGGGATCCCATGTATTTTACAAATGTCTTTTGCTGCAATTTCTGCCATTAATTTCGTACGTCCATAAAGAGATACAGGCGTTGTTATAAAATCTTCTGATATCGCATTTTGATTAGGAGCATATACATGCGCAGTGGAGCAATGAAATATATGTGGCGTTTGACCGCTCTGGTTTATCGCACTAAGCAAATTGAC
>JABAYZ010000270.1 GCA_018608735.1 Flavobacteriaceae bacterium
TGAAAGTGTCCGCTTCCAAACGGTTGTGTGATGTAGCTAATATTCAAATGTGCGATTATCGGATCTACAATGGTCAGTTTTGTGTAGTACTCCGTGGCTTCGCTGAACGTCAGTGTGTTGTATTTTTCATACCGTGGCCGCAATTTCAAAGCACGTTGATATATTTCATCAGCAGAGCCGCTAGATCTTGATCGTATTCGTAGGCATATTACTGCCGCATCGACTCCCATGCTTGATAACTCGTACAGATCTTCATTATCTGGCAAAACTATTTTTTCAAAATGTGTGATATCTGGTGGATCAAAATATATGATGCTACCTGAAAACTCTCTTGCTGGAACAAAATTTATTTGAGAGGGAGGATAGTCAGTGAGTACGACCTCACCATTTGATTTGATGTAATGCAAATTTCCCGCAAACATAACGCTAGCATACCCGTTTTCAGCGATCATAAGATCTCTGCGAGATAGTGTTTTTGAATTGTCGTGTGATAGTCGTAAATTAGGATAAATGATCATTGAAAAATATCGCTCACCAATAGGTCTACGTATTCGTTTTCAAGTTGTCCCTTTCTTAGAAGGATCTCCTCCAAATTTATATCAATTGATTGCTTTGTTCTGAAAACGTGAATTTCTACATCCTTATGTTGTCCAATTCGGTTAACTCTATCCTCTGCTTGACGGTTCATTGAAGGATTCCAAGCTTCATTTAAAAAAAATACGTTATTAGCTTCGGTTAAAGTTAATCCCTCGCTACCTATTGCCAAATTGATGATTAATGCATGACAGCTCGGATCTGATTGGAACCGTTTGATGCGAAGATCACGATCTTCTTTGCTTAAGTTTCCATTCACAATAACACTGCTCACACCCATGTTAGTGGAAGCAGTTGCAAATTTTTCAAGAATGATATTGAAGCGAGAAAATACGATACTTTTTTCACCTAACTTAATTTTCTCATCTAATATTTTTAAAGCTTTCAAGAATTTTGGGCTCAGCCCATTTTTTTGATCTGAAGCGATCATCATCAACTTTGTTAAAATGCCAATTTGCTCAGTTTTTGGTTTATTTTTGTACTCTTGCAGCAGGGCTTTATAATTTTCCTGCTGAGTGCCGCTCATTTCAACATAATGAACGTACTTTGTAACGGGTGGAAGCTCTTTTAATGCAATATCTTTTGTTCTTCTTAAGGTTAAGTTTTGAAAGCGGGATTTCATTAGAAAGTCGTCATGTTTTAACTTGCTTACTTGTGTACCTGGATCGAGAATGTTGAGTATGGTTGTGATGTCTTTTTGATCTCTCTCAAGTGGCGTTCCCGTAAGAAGCCATTTCATTGAGGTTTCAAAATACTTCGAAAGTCTGCTAATCTGTGCTCCATCATTTCTTAGTTTGTGAGCTTCATCGAACACAGCAATAGTTTCATTTTCATAGTTGAAATTCGCAAATTCAGAGAGAAAATTAGACATCTGAGGATACGTAACAATTACAAAATTCACCTGATTTAATAGGCGAGGTAACTCTCCTGACGTGTATTTTGACGCCAATGCTAAACTGAACCACTTGTTGATTTCAGTAAGCCAATTCGATGATAAAGCATTTGGGCAAAATATAATGACAAGCTGTTTTTTGTTTTCGAAAATTTCGTACTCGCAGGCTTTTATGACTTGAAGAGTTTTACCTAACCCCATGTCGTCTGCCAAAATACACTTTGGATTTGATCTAAGCCAAGCTATTCCATCTTTTTGATATTCGTATAGTTTATAGTCTCGCTGTCTATCTCGAAACAATTTGGCTGCAAATCTTGCAAATCTCCGTGTTCTTAATTGTGCATCTAACGTGGAAAAATTCCATTTAACCTCATTTCCGTTTTCCAACGTTTTACGGAAACCAATGTCGCTGCTTGCGATAAGCGTTTGTATTAATTGAAGGTTGTCGAGAGTTAAGTCAGTCTCGTAGTTTTCACAAATTTCATCTGTTAGACCATCGATTACAGGAGACTTTTGGGCGCTGAATG
Source organism: Flavobacteriaceae bacterium (assembly GCA_018608735.1). GTDB lineage: Bacteria > Bacteroidota > Bacteroidia > Flavobacteriales > Flavobacteriaceae > Hel1-33-131. Next base: position 2,014 of record JABAYZ010000270.1, read on the forward strand.
TGATCGATAATTTCTCATTAACCATATGGCTTCTCACATTCCCCTTGGTAGGCAACTAACATTGATTTTGGTTACACTGCTATCTGTTTACTAAAGTTGCTAGATACTGTGAATGGACTTGTTTGGCATAGAAATCATAGCCATGCCATTTCTTAAGCCAATTAAAATCGCTATTTTGTAAAGTGTATGGACATTTGAGTTTTCGAACCAATTCATTATTAATTCTGTACAAACGCGCTCCTTGATAGTGTTGAATAAGTATACTTTTAATCAGAGACTTATAATCTTCTTCAGATAGGTTCCGCTTCCATCTCTCATGCCGTTCATAGTAGCTTGGAGCGTTTGTGACCCGAGCGCCATCTGCTTCATCATGAGTTGTAAAGCCAATAGTTCCACGAACACGGTCAACTTTCATAGCGCTAGCTGTTGGCCCTGTCCCACCTTGTCGCTGTGATCTCATATTCAATTCTCCCTATTATAATTCGATTAGTCTAATTGTGTATCGGCGATAAAATCTCGGAACTGTTGGTGTGTCAATTTTTTGGGGGTTCTTCCCATTTTTGATGTGTTGAAGACCACA